>JAGVOW010000074.1 GCA_020052515.1 Brevinematales bacterium
CGCCGAAAGGCTAAAAAAGAAATAAAGCGCAATGCCGACAATAGAATTGACGGAATTCGCCCAAAAAGGCGTTTTAGCGTCATGCCGCGAATAAAAAACCTTCTCAAAGATAATGGCGCATCCCATCGGCACTAACGAAAAGCCATATAAAACAAGGGCTAAATTCGTCTGAGAAAAAAGCTCGGCGGTATATTTACCGGTGCTGTTGGTAAAAAGCCGCATCACGTCCCGCAAAAGTGAATTGACCAGCAAATCGGGATAAATAATAAAAAACACGGCCGCCGGTGCCATCAAATAAAAAAACAGATAAAACGCTTCCGAAAGCGACTTCTCAACATGCGCCTGCATCTTCTGCGCCTGAAACCCCGACAAAAGCGGCATCAGTACTGTGCCGATCGCGATCCCAATGATTCCCAGCGGTGCTTCCGCGATGATATAAGCGTTCATATTGACAGTAGCGCCCCCCACAAAAAAGGAGAGGAAAAAACCGGTAAAGAGATTTTTTACTGTAATAACTATCATATTAGCCGCGGTCGGCAGAAAAAGATGAAAAAAACTTTTAAGTTCAGGATCCTTAAAATTGACATAAAAACGGTAGCGGAAGCCGGTTTTTCGAAGCTCAAAAATCTGCCCGGCGCATTGCAGAATAACGCCAATCAAGACAGCGATGCCCAGTGAATAAATACCGATATTTTTCACCAAAAAAATGGGAAGAAGGATAAAAGCAATATTAAAAAAGACCGGCGCGACGGCGGAGGCGGTAAACTTCTTATGAGAATTCAAAACCCCCATCAGCACAGCGTAAATAGAAATAAAAATAAGATAGGGCATCATCAGCATAGTCAAAATAATATTCTGGCGCATCTTGACGCTGCCGTTTTCCAGGCCCATAGAGATCAAGGGAGTATAAAAAGGCGCTAAAAGCACTGCTAAGATGGTGACACTCAGATTGACCAAAAGGAAAATATTCAAGATATTATTAGCAAAAAGAAAAGCTCTTTCCTGCGCTTTCGGATCCTCTTTAGCGTTCAGGCTTTTTTGATAAACAGGGATAAAAGCATTCGTCATCGCGCCTTCACCGATGTACCGGCGAAAAGCGTTCACAAAGCGGAAAGAAAGCCAGAAAACATCGGCATTTTGTCCAAAAAGGTAACTGACTACATTCTGCTTTAATACACCCGTTAAACGCGAAAGGAATGTCCCCGCTGAATTGATAAAAGTATGGCGGTAGGAAATGAGCCGTTCTTTCATAGCGTTTTCTCAGAATAGTTGCCAATTCCGATTTTAGGATTTATTGGATTTGAATAGAGTCCTAAAACAAATAGTTCCAACAATTGAGGTGTTACAATCCGGTATTTGAAAGTATAAATAAGATTTTCAAGAACTATATTCCATTCCCTTGTTTGTTCTGAATCCATCAATTTGTAAACATTCTTGTTAAAAGCTGATGATAGTAATACCTCAAGTGAATAAAACTCGTTGAGGAAATTTATATTTGGATATTGTTTTATTAAATCATCATCTGGTTCAACAATCAGCTGGATGGGTTTTCGCTTTAAAGTCCAATAAGTTAAATACCCTGCCACTTTTGTTGGATTTGCTTTTTCAATATTATGAAAATCTTTCAAACGGCTGATATCGGCAAAATAATCCATTACTAATTGATCGATCAATATAAATGAAACTCTTGCTTTTCCTTCTAAACCGCATGAATTAATAAAATCAATAGCATTCTGCTTAAGCCGTTCATTTCTGTCAAAAATCTGCCCATGGCTAAACTTTTCCAATAGATAGGAATAATCCAAATCACAAGAATCCATTCAATTATTCCTAGTGTTTGAAGAATAACTTTTGAAATGATTTTGACCTGACAAACTCTTTACCGCTTTCTAAAGCTTCATTTTCTTGATAACCCGCTGAAGTATTAGGAGAAGTATCTTTTTTATAGATGCCCCTTTGAATTCTATCAACGAATTGCTCAGCGGATTTCTTAACATCCTTACTGACCAATTTTGACAATAACATTCATTTCCTCCTAAAATCCTTCTATAGATATTATTAATATTTCATAAGAAAATGTCAAGATAATCAAAAATATTAAAGAAATAGTTTAAAAGCTCGGCTGGTTAATATCAAGAAAAACAAGGTTCTAAGAACAGCCGCAGTCGGGCTGAGTGCCGCTCATCTGCCCTCGGATAATCGCGGCAGCGCACCCTACTCCGCTTTTGACTTCTATTGCTCCCACAGGACAATTCATTTTGCATGCTCCGCATTCCATGCAGTATTCTTTAGCCGTTATATTTGCTTTGCCATTCGTTATTTCAAAAACTCCATGGGGACAAACTTCGACGCAATACCCGCAACCCATGCATTTTCCAGAATTCAATTGAAGGGTTTCTCCATTTTTAAGATATTTCAAACGCATTTTCATCCCCCTACACTACTTTAAAACCGGTTAAAAACAAAAGCGCAATACCCGCCACTGCCGCCATTATCATCATGGGCAGACCGATTTTTACCTCCAGCTTTGCTCCGGCAAGAGAAGTAAATGTCGAAGCCCCGGTAAAATTCATCGCGACAAAGCCGGATATCGCCGGTAAAATCAGAAAATAAGCAATAGCCATAATCAGAGACGGCTTGAGCAATAGAATCGAAACAATTGACGCCATCAATCCCATGATGAAACCCTTCCAGACAAAAGCCCGGCCAGGTATCCATGGCAAAAGAATCGGCACCAGCACATTCCCCGCCAGGAAAGCCCCAACAAAAGGAATAAAACCCAGAATCCCATTCCAGGAAAACTGGCGCGTGATGAATAAGTAAAGTAAATAGAGGCAAAAAACTATCGCCGTCAAAAGAAAGGAAGTCGTCAGCTCGACTGGTATCAATACAAGACGATCAATAAAGTTGAAAGACACCCTCTTCATTTCTTCCGTTTTAATAAAGTGATGGTTTAAATAAGCCGGAATATCCGCCGCGCGAACCGGGCCATAATGGACTGTAAAGCGGGTAAAAGCTTTTACAGTATGAGCCGCCACACCCGTCGCCCCGAGCTGAGGAAGAATAATATCCCGGTGCTTTACCAGTTGATCCGGCGGAAAAGCGATCATCTTATTGACTAATTCTTTTGTGCCGAAAGTCCCTTTGCCGGCGGCGCACCAGACATTGATTCCTTTAGTATCTAACACCAGAACCCACGCGTTTATGCCGGATAATTCTTTCCGCAATTTGTCGAAAGTAAGCTTATAATTCGCCGTAACCAATATCGGGGAATTTTCATCGGGAGAATTGATCCCATAGATTCCCGGCTTGATCTGATAACGCATCCGGCCAATTCCCCAGCGGGCCTTCCATCCGGCAAAAATATCTCTTCTATTTAATTGAGCTTTAACAATCGGTACCTTTCCTAATTTTGTGTTCAGATACTTCTCAACCCATTGTTTGCTTTCCGGGATAAAATGCTGCTTGAATGAATTATTCCCGGAGCAGCCGCATGTTACTTCCGCCATAATTCCTCCTTTGAGAATTTAACAGCAACAGCCAGGATTCTTCACGCTTTTTCGAAGCTTGAGCAAAGCGTCCACCAATATTTCAATGTTCTCCAGCAACTCTTGATGCTTATCCTCTGGAACATAATGAAAAAGCTCCAGATAATATTGATTACACATACGATTAATAGAATCAGTAGCCTCTTGCCCTTTTTGGGTGAGGCTAATATTCATAAAGCGCCTATCCAATGGATTGATAATCCGGTCAATATAATCCAGATTAACCATTGCATCAATAGTACGGCTGAGAGTACTTTTGTCCAGCTCAAGAGTTTTAGAAAGGTCTTTAATGGAAGTTTCACCTTTTCCATCCAGTTCCATCATAAGATGACATTGCGCAAGCGTTACGCTGCAGCATTTCGTTTGCGAAAGCACACTTCTCTCAATCTCTCTTTCCAGAACACGAAGCTTGCCTCGAAACGCTTGAATATCCTGCATTTTTATTGCCATTAAAACCTCTTTAGATGTAAATAACAACAATTGTATAATACAACTAATAATTTGTCAACTCTTTTGCATTTTAATATGAATTCCCCCTTTTCAAAGGGGGTTAGGGAAATTTAAAATTTTATTCAAATGAAATTCATTATGGAACCAAAATCCTTCCAGGACCATTTATCTTCAATACAGGATCACTTGTATTAACCGTGTACATGTCCGGAAGGGAGTTAAAAACATCACATTTCAGATAATCCCCTGATGATACCGGGTAAGGAAAAACACTCATATCCGTCGTCTGTATGGTTTTTGTTTCGTGAGACCCAAGATTGATAGAACTCTGTTTCCAAATAACTACATTAGTATACTTATCAGGACACTCAATACCAACATAAATACTACCGTGCAATGGCACATTCCGATCACTTTCATTTACTAAAGTAATAGTACCGATAAGGTCACTACCTTGCCATTTTAAAGTACACGAGGCATTCACAATCATATCTTGTTGTGAGCATCCCACCATAAGCAAATAAACCAATAAAGATAAAAATATTTACCAGTAAGAATTTCAAGCGACTCATATATCCTCCTTTACTACCTTCCATTTCCAGAATAATTTTTTTTCTATACATTCTAATGTTTTTCCAATAGATTGATCAACTATCGAAGCTCTATTTTTGAAACAGTTTATAACCATTTAAAACAACTAAAATATTTTAGCATAAGTATCTTAAATTGTAAACTTAAATTTTGTTCTAAATTAACTATTAGCTAAATTTTACCTTTTACAGCTTGTCTTTTTGGTGAAAGCTGGTATAATAGTGCATAGGGAGGAATGAGATGGAAAAAACATCTTCTCTCATCAACCA
>JAGVOW010000062.1 GCA_020052515.1 Brevinematales bacterium
AAGGGGCTTAAGCCCCTTGTTCAGTGAGTCTGCGATGTGTAGAAAGTCTGGATACGGGAGTGAGAAGATGGCGGAACTCTGGCATGTAACGATGGTTACTCATAACAGCCGGTACTCTGAAAGAATGAAAAAATACAGGGTGAAAGCCAGCCCGGCTTTCTGGCTGGAACCCGAAGATGAAGTAAAATTGTGCGGGATAATCGGAGATATTGTTGAAAAATACCATATGAAATTTCATCAGTTCAACATCTGCGGAGACCATGCCCATATTCTGATGGAAGTGGAAGACGGGAAGCTGGAAGATACGGTTAAGACACTGAAAAGCTTATCCGCTCTTGGATACAAGCGTTCGCTTGGAATTGCTGCGAAATCCGCATTTCATCTCTGGGCACAGAAATTCAATAAGCAGCTTGTGGATAGTCCGGAATATCTTAAATCCTTGATCCAATATATTTCTAGCAATCGTTTGAAGCATGGAATGCAGGAAAATGCGAATCTGGAGACGGCAATTGGGCGGTTGTTGTATAAATTTCCAGAGAAATAAAGGCGGCGGAAGCTAAGGAATAACGAGCCACGGATTAACACAGGTGCAAACAGATAGGAAAAATTTCCGGGAAGGCTTTTTGTATCTCTGTGAGAATCGAACCGGATGCTTTGAGAGACGGTAGTTTAGGATATTATAATAAGAGAGGTTCTACAGTGAATGATCAGGAAATATTAACTCAAATCAAGGCCCATCTTTCTGAGGAATGGGCGGCTGCCGGCAATGGGGAGAAGGAAGGCAGTAAAACAATTTCTCCTAAAAGTAAAGCCTTGAGTGAACTTGAGGAAGAATGCAGGGGTTGTCAAAAATGCGGGCTTTATAAAACCGCGACCAATCTTGTTTTTTTTGACGGTAATCCTGATGCTTCTCTGGTTTTTATAGGCGAAGCGCCCGGAGCGGACGAGGATGCCCAGGGGAAGCCTTTTGTCGGCAGGGCAGGGAAGCTTTTGACAGCGGCATTAGCGGAACTGGGGGTGAAAAGGGAGTCGGTTTATATCTGCAATATTCTCAAGCACAGGCCTCCTGAGAACAGAAATCCGATGCCGGACGAAATTGCCGCATGCACGCCGTTTTTGGTAAAACAGCTTTCGATTCTATTGCCTAAAGTTATTGTTACCCTGGGTAATTTTTCGACAAAGTTTATGCTCAATACAGATGAAGGCATTTCGAAGCTTCGCGGCATCGTCCGTAAATCGCCGCTCGGCTATGATATTCTGCCTACCTACCACCCTGCCGCGATCCTGCGCAATATGAATTACATCGGCGATTTTAAAAGCGATCTGCAGAAAGCCATGGATGTTGTAAAATCAGGCTGGAATTCATGAAAATCGCGGAGATTGCGCTCAATGTCCCCTTGGACGAGAATTTTTATTATCAAATTCCTGAGCAGATGGACGCTCAAGTTTACAATAGAGTCGAAGTGAATTTTGGCGGAAGGGAATTGAGCGGCTTTATTCTGGATATTCAGGAAAAGGAAGCGATAGAGGAAAAATTAAAAGGAATCCGGCTCAAAGAAATTGAAAAAATGATGGATGAAAAGCCCATTATTGACGAACGAATCGTGGAAATCGCGAAGTGGATGAGCGAATTTTATATCGCGCCCCTTGGGGAAACACTTTCGGCCATCACGCCTTCCGCTAAAAGGGCAAAAAAATACTCTCATCCTTTTGTTTACAATGGAAAACTGGCAGTCCTCAATAGCGAGCAGGAAAAAGCTTATCAGGAAATAGAAGGATTTTTAGGAAAACCGGAAACTTTTTTGATTCATGGAGTAACCGGCTCGGGGAAAACAGAAGTTTATAAGCATCTGGTGAAAAAGAGCCTGTCATTGGGAAAATCCTCCATTATTTTGATACCGGAGATCGCTTTGACTCCTCAAAATCTGGAACGTTTTTACGAAAGCTTTGGAGACGAGGTCGCGATTTATCACAGCAAGCTGACGCAGAGTGAAAAGCTCGGCGAATGGATGCGCGCCTTAAAGGGAGAGGCAAAAGTGGTGATCGGCCCACGGTCGGCGGTATTTATGCCTCTGAAGAATCTGGGATTGATCATTATGGATGAAGAGCATGAAACCTCTTACAAGTCCAACAATTCTCCCCGCTACCATGCCCGGCAAATTGCCCACCACCGTTCCAGGAAAGAATCCGCCGCCCTGGTCCTGGGTTCTGCTACTCCGCAGATGGAGACTTATTATTACGCTCAAAAGAAAGTTTTTCATCTGGTTGAGCTGAAGAACCGTTTCGGGGGAAGCGGCTTGCCGAAGGTTGAAATAATTGATTTAAAAGAAGAAAAGGAAAGCAAAAACCTGGTATCTTTGAAACTGCTGAAACTGATGATAGAAACTCTGCAGAATCAGAAGCAGGTTTTGATTTTTCTCAATAGAAGGGGTTTCTCCACGGTCATGCTTTGCCGTCAATGCGGCCATACTTTTCGCTGTCCGAATTGCGACGTTTCATTGACCTTTCACCGGAATGAAAAAAAACTGGTCTGCCACCATTGCGATTACCATGAAGAGCTGCCGCGGAAGTGTCCGAGCTGTGATGGGATTGACATCATTGAGCTGGGAAGCGGCACGGAAAAGCTGGAAAGTATTATTAGCTCTTATTTCCCTAATGTTCCAATAGAGAGGATGGATCTGGACACCACCAGAAAGCGCAATAGTTATTGGGAAATATTGAACAGAATGAAGAAAAAAGAGGCGCGGATCCTTATCGGCACTCAAATGGTGGCCAAGGGGCATGACATTGCCGGCATCCACTTAGTCGGCGTCATTCTGCCGGATATTATTCTCAATATTCCGGACTTTCGCTCAACGGAAAGGACTTTTGTGCTTCTGACGCAGGTGATCGGCAGAGCGGGAAGGCGCCAGGAGCAGGGCATTGCGCTCATTCAAACCTATATGCCGGAGCATTATGCCATACAACTGTCGGCAGAGCAGAATTACCCGGAATTCTTTCGCCGGGAACTGGAGAAGAGGAGGCTTTTTTCTTATCCGCCTTTCAGTCGCCTGGGCAGGCTGGTTATTCGGGGACAGAACCAGGAAAAAGTAATCGCTTTCGCGGATGAAGCAAAGGATTTTATCAAAAGCAATCTGCCGGATAATAAAAAAAGGCAGATTTTAGGCCCTGTAAGCTGTCCCATGGAAAAGTTGAAAAATAATTACCGGCATCATATAATTATCAAGAGTATGGAACCGTCTGAGATTCAGAAGGCCGTCCGGGCGATCCGGGATTTCAGCAGGAAAAGCGCGTCTTTTCGCCAGTTGTATCTGGAAATTGACATGGATCCGCTCTCAATGGTATAGTGCTAACTAAAAGGAGTCCTACTTCATGCAGGAACTTGCTACCAGGACAAAATCTAAAGTCTGGATTTTGACTGTCATTATTTTTTCTTTCTGGGTTCTCTTGTTTATGCGCGTATTTTATATTCAGCTCATTCGCGGGCAGGATTATTACAAACAGGCAATGCGGAATCGGGCCCAGATGATCAAAATTCCCGCCTACCGCAGCGTGATTTATGACCGGAATAAAGAATACAAGATGGCTTATAACCGTAAGTCTTTGAGCATTATTGCCACACCGGCTTATCTTCCTGATGATGAGAAACAGCGGGAAGAAGCAATTTCTAATTTATCGGAGTTGATTGAAATGAGTATAGATGATATCAATTCCATTCTGAAAGAACAGGCTATAGATAAATATACCCCGGTTATTCTCAAATATGATGTAGACACCCGGACGCTGATTCATTTTAAAGAGCACAGCGAGCTTTATCCCGGAGTTGTCTGCGAAAACCGGCCGAGAAGAATTTATTCCCTTCGGGAGAAAGCGGCGCAGCTTGTTGGCTATACCGGCATAATCAATAAAGAAGAGCTTAAAAAGCTAAGAGTCCTTCCAGAGTACCATTCCGGCAGCGTTCTGGGGAAAATGGGAGTTGAGAAGTACTATGATGAAATGATCCGCGGGAAAGAGGGTGTCCTGGAAAGAGTAGTGGATGTAAATGGTAATGTGCAGGCGGAAAACGTGGAAAAGGACCCTGTTTCCGGCGATATTTTAGTGCTTTCCATTGATAAAGATATTCAAGAGCTTGCGTATGACCAATTGGGTGAAAAAACCGGGGCGGTAGTTGTATCAAAGCCTTCAACGGGAGAAATCCTGGCAATGGTCAGTAAGCCGTCTTTTGATCCCAATATCTTTACAGACCGGTTTACTATGGAGGAATTTTTTGTTTTAAAGAACAATATTGACAAACCTTTTCTGGACCGGTCTATTCAGGGTACTTATCCGCCCAGTTCTATTTTTAAGCTCATTACTTCTTCGGCGGCTTTAAATTCCGGTGTTTCGATTCACAAAACGGTTTATTGCGGCGGGCAAACGCGCATTGGGAACAGGATTTTTAAATGCTGGAATGTGCATCATACACAGGATTTAATTTCAGCAATCGCTTATTCCTGCGATGTTTATTTTTATACTATAGGCCTTTTGGTGGGTAGAGAACCGATTATAGAATATGGGCATGAATATGGATTGGCTAAAAAAACAGAAATTGACCTGCCGGGAGAAAAGACCGGCCTTTTGCCGGAAATGGATTGGTTTAAAAAGAAGTACAATAGGCCCTGGCAGAATGGGGACACTGCCAATATTTCCATTGGACAGGGGGATTTGCTTTCTACTCCTATCGGTATCAACACGATTACAATGGCCTTAGTCAATAATGGCATCGTTTATAAGCCTTTTGTCCTGAAGGAAGTCCACTCCGCTCTGGATCAAAAATTGATATGGAAGAAAACACCGGAAATTTTAAGAAAAATAAATCTTTCTCCGGAACAATTTGAAATTTTGAGGAAAGGGATGTTCGGTGTTACCACTTATGGGACAACCAGATGGATTAGATACGCTACTGATATTCCCATCGCCGGGAAGACCGGAACGGGAGAGGCGGGGAAGGAGAAGGAAACACATGCCCTTTTTACTTCTTTTGCTCCCTACGGGGCGACAAACCAGGATGATATTATAGCGGTCACGGTAGTGGTAGAGCATGGGGGCGGCGGTTCAGGCGTCGCGGCACCTATTGCGCTGGCTATTTATGATTATTATTTTAAGAAAAAGTATAAAATTCCTTATAAGGCAGTTCTAAGAACTGCCGATTAACTTTGTTGTCATTCTGAACACTTCGACTAATGCTCAGTACAGGCGTGAAGAATCTGTTTGTATTTAAAAGGGTTATAGATTCTTCGTTTCACTCAGAATGACAGTTTTTAGAACTGCCCATAAGAAATAAAAAAGAGGAAGATTAGATGTTGAAAGAAAGTTTTAAAAACGTATCGCTGGTATTTATTCTGGTTCCGGCCGTACTTTCCCTTATGGGATTGATATTTGTTTATAGTACGGGTATAAACCCGGATGGCTCAAACAATGGCCAGTACATCAAACAATTGATCTGGATTTTAATAGGTATTATTTTTGCCCTTTTTATTATTACTATTGACTATTACCGGTTGGTGGAAACAGCGAATTATTATTATATTGCCGGAATTTTTCTATTGCTCATTACATTGGTTTTCGGGAAAAATATTCGCGGATCTAAAAGCTGGCTGGGCTGGGGGGGGTTAGGAATTCAACCTTCCGAAATTATGAAACTTTTTTATATTTTATTTTTCGCGAAGTATCTGGCTAACGCTCCGGTTCAGGAAAGGAAAATACAGGTGTTTTTTACTTCTGCAGGTATACTCTTGCTCCCTATGGCAATGATATTGATTCAGCCGGATCTGGGTACAGCGATTGTTTTTCTGATGATTTTTATCGCTATGGCTTATATAGGTATGGCGGATGATACTTTTGTGCGTTATATGATTTACACTGGCCTAATGACAATGGCGATTTTGCTCTTTACAGCTTTTTACAAATACTATCTGGAGGATGGAGGCGGGAAAATAGAAATTTTAGAAATCATCTTTAGTTTTAACAGCCTCTTGATTATTTCTATTACGATGTTTTTATATTCCGCCGTGGCAATTTTTATTGATTTCTTTAATCCCGTACAGATTATAAAAAAGCTTTTACCTCTCACGCTCATTGTTGGGGTTTCTTTCTTCTTTTCGGCAGTGGCTATTAAAGTTTTAAAAACCTATCAATGGAAGAGAATTCTCGTTATGATTAATCCTGAATTTGATAAAAGCGGCGCGGGGTATAATATTATTCAATCAAAAATAGCGATTGGGTCGGGAGGTTTTTTTGGAAAGGGGCTTTTTAGAGGGACTCAAAACACTCTGGGATTTTTGCCTGAAAAAAGTACGGACTTTGTCTTTTCTATTATTAGTGAAGAGCTGGGGTTTGTTGGAAGTTTTTTAGTGATGGCTCTTTTTGGAATTTATTTTTACTATATAATTCGGACGATCCAGAGCGCTAAAGACAAGGAAGGGACGCTGGTCGCGACCGGGATCATGGCGATGTTTTTTACCCATTTTATTGTAAATATCGGCATGACTCTTGGACTCACTCCGGCTACTGGGTTACCGCTGCCCTTTATCAGTTATGGCGGTTCCTCTTATCTAGTCTTTATTGGCGCGGCGGCGCTTTTATCGAATATTTATTCCAGAAGGTTTGTGCATTGATTGCGCCTATGGGACAACAACCCCCTGACCCCCTTTTTTAAGGGGGAATGGCGCGTAGGAACGGGGAAAAAGCCTGTAGAAATGAGAGAATGGCTGGTAGGAATGAAGGAATAGATCGTAGGAACGGATAAATGGCACGTAGGAATGGAGGAACAGCTCGTAGGAACGGGAGAACGGCACGAAGCAACGAAGGAAGGGCATGAAGATATGGATAAACGGGGGGAAGCAATGAAGGAACAGCACCAACGCCTTATAATTCTTCCCCAATCGCGTGAGCATAGTCTTTCAAAAGCTCTTTTTCTTTTGCTTTTAGGTTTTTTGGTACATCGATGGTTACTTCGTAATAAACATCACCTCGCATTTTTGTCCGGATATCGGGAATACCTTCTCCACGCATTCGGATCTGGTGACCCGATTGAATGCCGGTAGGAATATTGATTTTCTTTTTTCCGTCTAAGGCTTCTACTTCAATCTGACCGCCGAACACAGCCCTTGGAAAACTTACTTTTAGTTTGCCATACAAATTAGGCCCATTTCTCTCAAAAGACGTATTGTTTTGTATGTGGATCAGAACGTATAAATCACCGCGGCTTCCGCCGTACTTTCCGGAATCGCCTTCTTCTGATACACGAAGCCGCATTCCGTCTTCTACTCCGGCCGGAATTTTTACGGTAATAAGGGTGTCTTTTTCCACAACCCCCTCTCCATGGCAGGCGGTGCAGGGGTCGCTGATCACTGCACCCGTGCCATGGCATGAAGGACAGGTGGTAGATACACTAAAAAAGCCCTGAGTAGTTCGAACGCTTCCCCTTCCTCCGCAGGTGGGACAAGTTGACGGCCTCTGTCCGCCGCGGCTTCCACTCCCGTGACAGACTCCGCAGGGTTCATTGCGCCGTACTTTAATTTTCAAATTTTTATCTGATAAAATATCATTCATGGTTAATTGAATATCCGCCCGTATATCAGAACCTTTCGCCGCGGCATTTCTGGATTCCCCTCCTTTGCGGGAAGATCCCCTTCCGAAAAAGGAATTGAAGATATCCTCAAACGATCCTCCGTCAAAAACATCTCCAAAATCAAAATTGGGAGCGCTACCCTGTCCGCCTTGTTTGAAAGCGGCATGCCCGAACTGGTCATACATTTTTCTTTTTTCCGGATTGGACAGTATTTCGTATGCTTCATTCATTTCTTTAAATTTTTCTTCCGCTACTTTATCGCCTGGATTTCGGTCAGGATGGTATTTCATCGCCTGTTTTCTAAAAGCCTTCTTGACGTCCTCATCCGAAGCGTTTCTTGGTACGCCCAATAAATCGTAATAATCTTTTTCTGTAGCCATAAAACATCCTTAAAATAACTCGCCAGACCCCGGGAAAAGATATAGGCGCGGTTAATTAACCGCGCCTATAGTTATATCTTATTTGTTATCTTTATTGTTGTCGTCAATAACTTCTGCGTCTACAATCTTTTCACCGCCATTGTTTTGGTTTTGACCGGCTTGTGCTGGATCGCCGCCGCCCGGTTGCTGTGCATTCTGGGCGGAATTCTTATACAATTGCTCGGAAATTCTATGCGCGACCTGATTTAGATTTTCCATTGAGGACTTAATTTTAGCTTCTTCATCTTCTTTCAAAGCCTCTTTTAATTCCTTGACTTTTTCTTCCGCTTCAATTTTATCCTTTGGATCGATCTTATCACCCTGTTCTCTCAAAACCTTTTCCAGTCCATAAGCGGCGCTGTCCGCACTGTTTTTCAGCTCGATCATTTCCTTTACTTTTTTATCTGCCTCGGCGTTTTTCTCAGCCTCTTCCTGCATTTTCTTAATTTCCTGTTCGTTTAAGCCGCTGGAAGACTCAATTCTGATCTTCTGCTCTTTTCCAGTGCCATGATCTTTCGCAGATACATGCAGGATGCCATTCGCGTCAATATCAAAAGTCACTTCAATCTGCGGTACGCCTCTAGGCGCCGGTGGTATTCCCTCGAGCATGAACATTCCCAGGGTTCTATTGTCCCGAGCCATTGGCCTTTCACCTTGCAGCACATGGATTTGAACGCCCGGCTGATTGTCTTCAGCGGTAGAAAATGTCTGTGATTTTTTTGTGGGTATAGTCGTGTTTCTAGGAATAAGCACCGTACAGACATTGCCCAGTGTCTCAATACCCAGCGATAGAGGTGTTACGTCTAAGAGCAGGAGGTCTTTTACATCTCCGGTAAGGACCGCGCCTTGAATGGCCGCGCCAACCGCGACTACTTCGTCAGGATTAACGCCTTTCGAAGGCTCCTTTCCAAAAATATTTTTTACCGTCTGCACAATCAGAGGCATTCTGATCTGCCCTCCAACCAATATTACTTCATCGATTTTTTCTTTAGCAATGTTCGCGTCGCGTATCACATTCAAACATGGTTGAATTGATCTTTCTACAAATGGCCTCGCGATGTTTTCCAGCTGAGAGCGTGTAATATTCATCTGCAAGTGCTTTGGGCCGCTCGCGTCAGCGGTAATGTAGGGTAAATTGACCTGTGTTTCCATTTTTGAGGAAAGCTCAATTTTCGCTTTTTCAGCTGCGTCTTTTAACCGCTGAACCGCCATGGGATCTTTCGATAAATCTACCCCTGATTCTTTTTTGAATTCTCCCATAATGTATTCCATCACAGCGTGGTCTATATCATCGCCGCCCAGATGCGTATCTCCATTGGTGGCTTTTACTTCAAATACGCCGTCGCCGATTTCCAGAATAGAAACATCAAAAGTACCGCCGCCGAAATCGTAAACCGCGACCATGCCTTCTTTCTTTTTATCCAATCCATAAGCCAGCGCCGCCGCTGTAGGTTCATTGATAATTCTTTCGACTTTCAATCCCGCGATTGTACCGGCGTCTTTTGTCGCCTGTCTTTGTGAATCATTAAAATAGGCAGGGACTGTAATGACAGCCTTTTCTACTTTTTCACCCAGGTAATCTTCCGCGGCCTGTTTAAGTTTCATTAAAACACGCGCTGATATTTCCTGAGGGCTGAAATCACCCGACCGGGTAGCGAATCGCACATCGCTATGAGGCCCAGCCTTTACTTTGTAAGGCACCATTTTGACTTCTTTATCGCTTTCTTCATACCTTCTTCCGATAAATCTCTTCGCGGAATAGATTGTATTATCGTGATTGGTAATCATCTGGTTTTTAGCCGGCATGCCTACTACTATTTCGCCTTTATCCGTAAAAGCGACGATAGAGGGTGTTGTCCTGGCCCCTTCCTGATTTGGAATGACTACCGGCTGGCCGTTTTCTACTATCGCTACGACTGAATTAGTTGTCCCCAGATCAATACCTATGATTTTTCCTGGCATAGAATTCTCCTTATTCCTTTATTTGCTTTTTCTTTGCTACTTTCACTTTACTGTGGCGAAGTACCAGTTCGCCTATCGTATAACCTTTTTCCAATTCCTGCACAATGGTATTATCTTTCTCCAGCTCTTCTCTTTCTTCCATCAATACAGCCTCATGCAGATTGGGGTCAAATTCTTTGTTTAATACTTCCATCGGCTTTATTCCCCAATGATCAAATAAAACATTGATTTGAGAATGAGTAATTTTTAAGCCCTCGAAAAGAGAATTAAAATCTTTGTTATCCGCGCTATTTTTTATGGCTCTTTCAAAATTATCAAAAATCGGCAACACTTCTAAAATAAGCCTTTTTGTATTTTCTTTATAGGCGTCTTCCGTCTGCTTGAGCATTCTTTTTCGGTAATTGTCAAATTCAGCGACTTTGCGTTTGTAAGAATCATCCAGCTCCTGGTTCTGACAAACAAGCTTTTCCATCTGAGCTTTTAGAAGCTTTAATTCTTCATTTAATCTTTTACATTCTTTGCATTCTTTGTGCTCTTCTTTTTTATGGTGTTCTTTCGATTCTTCATTTTTCTCGTGGACATGCTCTTCCATAATTGAATAGCCTCCTTTGTTATCGACACTTTAAGAGTAAATTTAATCATTTTGATGGCATATCGTCAAGTAATACTAAAATTGCTCAGTTTAGAGAGATTTGAGCTGTTTTCTTAAATTTAAGGTAATGGATATCGCGCAGAGGGCTCATTTTCTGGTAGAAAAGAGTGGGGAAACTTTCGTAAATGTTTTTTTCCATCAGCTTTTTATAATCATTTTGTAAAAAGGGGAAATTTTTTAAAATCCCGGCGGTGTGTTCTGCGTATTCCTCAACATCAGTTACAAAATAGAGAGATCCCTCTTTTTTCAAAATCCGGATTGCCTGAATCAAGAAAGAAGGTTTGAAAATCCTGTTTTTCCATTGCCGTTTGCGAAGCCATGGGTCGGGGAAATTGATGTGGATTTCGTCAATGGAGTCATTTTTAAAAAAGCTTTTCAATGCGAATTCGCCTTCACTAGCGATGAGAGAGAAATTTCCAATATTTCTTTTCACAAGCCGGGAAGCTGTTTTAAAAACACGTTTTCTGGACACTTCTATTCCAATGAAAAACTTTTCCGGGTATTCACGCGCGCGGGCAATTAAAAAGTCTCCATGGCCTGAGCCCATATCTATCACACTTACTTTTTTAGATAAGGTATCATGCATTTGTTGAATAGACATTTCGTCTTTGAGAGAAACTTCATGCGGAATAATGGGAAATGTGTTTCTTTCCATAGCAAAGCCTGAATTTAGTATTCAATTATTTTTGGCACAATGATACTGCCTTCGGCAAATTTTGGGGCAATCTTTTCGATTTCGCTGTTCAACAATGAAGGCAAAACAATATCTTCTCTTAAAACATTCTTTTTTTCTACCGCATGCGTGGTTGGTTCTACAAGGCGGGTGTCCAATTCACTGATTTTTTGCACAAAACCAATGATCTTAGAAAATTGATCGGTAAATTTCTCTTTTTCTTCCCCGGAAAACTCTAATTTTGATAGAGCTGCTGATTTATCCACATCGGAAACGCTGATAGCACCCATAATAAACCTCTTTTAATAATATAAAGCGGTTGTTTTGATTTGTCAAAAAAGTCTTCAAGTTGAGATAATTTGAGATATTTTTTTATTGGGATTAGAATGTTTCATGTGATAAAGCGGCTGTAGATAAATTCAATGTAACGCAGCCTGAGGGCCGTGGCTAAATGATGCCGCATTACTGTGTAGTCGCAAGCTTTAGCTTGCGGGAGGTTGCATGCAGATCATAGAAAATCCATTAGAAATGAGACGAATTTCTCTGAGGCTTTCTTTTTCTGGTAAAAGTATCGGTTTTGTCCCTACTATGGGGGCTCTGCATGAAGGCCATCTCAGCCTTTTCCGTGCGGCACGCAGGGAAAACGATATTGTCGCGGTGAGTGTTTTTGTCAATCCTATTCAATTTGGCCCAAAAGAGGATTTTTCAAAGTATCCGCGGACTTTTGAGGAAGATTGTAGCCTTTTGGAGAAAGAAAAGGTGGATATCTTATTTTTTCCATCCCCGCATGATATGTATCTGGAAGGATTTCAAACTTTTATTGATCTCAAAGATTTGCCCAATCATCTCTGCGGACTTTCACGAGAGGGCCATTTTCGCGGAGTAGCGACAGTTGTAGCAAAGTTATTTAACATTGTTTTACCGGTAAAGGCTTATTTTGGCCAGAAGGATTACCAGCAGGCGAAAATCATAGAACGAATGGTAAAAGACCTTAATTTTTCTGTTGAGATTCGGGTGATGCCGATTGTCCGCGAAACAGATGGACTGGCAATGAGCTCACGCAATCAGTACCTTAACCCTGAACAGAGGAAAGAAGCCGCGGTTCTTTTTCGAGCGCTGAATCTAGGGGAAAAATTGATCAGGGGGGGCGAAAAAAACAGCGATAAAATCATTTCTGAGGTGAAGAATTTTATTTCACATGAGGCGGCATCCGCTAAAATAGACTATATTTCCTTAGCTCATCATGAAACCCTGGAAAACCTAAAAACATTGAATGGTAAGGTGGTAATCGTCTTAGCGGTTTATATAGGCTCTACGAGGCTCATTGACAATAGAATTGTGGAATAAAGATTAAAACAGAAGCGTGAAGCTATGGTTGATAAACTGTGTGACAGCTTTTCCCATTTCTTTTGGATTGATAGAGCGCTTTATCGGCGGCGGCAAGGAGCGTTTCCCTGTCTTTCCCGTGCAGCTCGTATTGCGCGATGCCGATAGAAACCTGGATTTTTATCAGTCCTTCCTCGGTATCGAATGTTTCTTTCGTCAAGTCCTGAATGATGCGCCCTGCTATGATTTCCGCGGCGGCCGTATCGCATTTTCTAAGGAGCAAGCAGAATTCATCCCCGCCATAACGGGCCAACAAATCCAATTCCGTTCTTATGTTTTTTCTCAGGATATCTACAAAAAAGACAAGCGAACGGTCTCCGATAATGTGCCCATAGGTGTCATTAATTTTTTTAAAATTGTCAATATCAAGCATCATCAAGGTAAATGGCTCTTCGTAACGGTTTTTCAAAATGACATACTCATCAAAAACCTTGTTGAAGTAAGTAACAGCATAACAATCGGTCAGCGAATCCCGGATAGCCCATTCATAAATAAAAATATTGGAGATCAAAGCGGCGGAAAAATTCATCAAGATCTCAAAATAACTGATTTCATCCTCGTTAAAATCCGGGCGCCCTTTCTCCCTCGCTGTCTCAATGACGCCGATCAATTGATTTTGAAAGTAAAGGGGGTAGAAAAGAATATGTTCCGTTTCGATGTGAAGTAGAAAGTCTACTTCGGTAGAAAAATCATTCTTTTTGTCAGACACACGGATTTTTTGAACACGGCGGTCTTTTAATGTCGATCTTCTGAAATCATGATTCAGGTCTATCGTTACATACTTCAAGAGGTCATTCGAATCTTTAGAATCAGGGAAGTCTTTTTCAGAAACAACCGTTTTAGAATTGTAAAGGCAATTGTTTTCTTCCATGTATTTCAGGAAAGTTGCCCTCTGCACTTGAAGGTAATCAATACAATAGGTCAACAGTAAATAATAAAGGTTGTCTTTCTGATTGTGGTCAATAAAAAACAAATTTCCGGAAAAACTTTTTAAAGCTTCTATAAAACAATCATTTTTCTTCATACTTATTCCACAAAACTCAAAAATTTATCCAAACCTGACAGCTTAATAACGCGTAAAATATTTTCCGGCACAGCCTTCAAAGCCATTGATTTCCCGCTGCTTCTCAGAAATTTATCAAAATAAATCAGAAGGCCTAATCCGCTGGAATCAATATACTTAACTTCGCCTAAATCCCAAAACACTTTTTTTAGTTCGTCCGTTAAGTTGTCCAGCACTTTATTTTTAATTTGAGAATGTGTTTCCAGATTGATTTCCCCGGAAACCTTAATTATCAAGTTCTGATCGCCTGATTTGACAATTTCCATAATATCCTACTTACAAAATTAATAACTGCTGCACTCTCAAATAAAATTTAACTGAGCAAAAACCCGCTTTATTCAGAACACGCTAAGTTTAGCTGAGTTTTTTAAAAAAATCAAGAGGTAATCTGTTTTATTTGTAATCGGTCAGTGATTAGGGGAAAACTCACCCCCGACCCCTTCTCTTTCGCAAAAGAGAAGGGCGGCCAAAGGCCGGGATGAGTTCACTGATCGATTACTTTTGTTTGTTCTTAAGGAAGTTTTATTAAATCTAAATAACAATTGGAAACAGTTATATCTCCTGAAAAAGCATAATCCGGCAAATTATTCTTCTCCTTTAAAGACGGAGTTTTATAGAGATTCGGGGAGTTCAAAACAAATTTTTCAAACGTAAATTTGCTGGTTTCAATCCGGGAGATATTATAAATGTTGAATCGAGCCTCATTCGGATGTTTTGCCTGCATACCGGTCGCGTCTAAAGCCGCGTTGAAACGGTACTCTTTCCCATTATAACGAACTTTTTTCACAAAATCCCAGACAGCTTTGCTGGCGCTTCCATCGGGGTAGCAGATTTTGTCAATAGAAGCGGCCCGATAACCCAGATAAGATTCAAAGAGTTCCATAGCCCTTCCAATTTCGTAAGCGGCGCTATTAGTCCTTTGCGGGATGAGCCGGGCCAGCTTTTTGTGCGTCATGGTGTGATTTACTATCTCAAATCCATAATCCAGAAGCAGATTAAATTTTTCGCCGATATTTTCTTTTTGACGGAAAGGAACATTTTCAAAATCGACACAAAAAGCCGCGTTGAGCTTAAAATCCGGATGTTTTCTTGCAAACTCAAGCATGATTCCCACAGCGCAATCCGGATCAATTATGCCTTTTCCACTTGAATTTGTGCCTGAGAAATCGAATTGCCCATACGTAGCGTCATCAAAAGACAGAATATAAAGTTTAGAATCCGGCGGGAGCCTTTCCAGTTCTTTCTTTTTGCCTTTCAGGAGAGAAAGGTACTCGTTTAAGGAAATATTGCGAAAGTTGTTGGAATACAGAGCGTTAAGTTGGCCGCGTAGTTCTTCAGATGTGACAAAAAAACGTTCTGTTTTTTTATTTCTTTTTAGCCTGCCCGTTCTTATAAAATTGCTGTAAATTCTGGAGGTTTCTATGATATGGTATTCCAGAATGGGAACTCTTCCACGAATATGGTCGTAGACTTCGTCCAGGGTTTCACCCGTAAATTGATTGTAATCCAGGCCTTCTAAGTTATATTCTTCGGGGATTTCAACATTTATCTGGTTTTCAATCGCGTCCCAGAATATCATTGCGTTGACCGCCAGAGAAGCTATGCCCAGAAAAGTGATGAGAAAAAATATTGCCCATCCCTTTCCGCGCATTTTCTCTTTAGCCGAATCTTCGGTTTGGTTCATAATTATCTCTTCAAGCTATTGGCCGTACCCAACATAGAGTCGCTTGCTTGAATCGAACGGGAATTAAACTCGTACGCTCTCTGGGCGACAATCATATCTACCATTTCCTGAACCGCGTTTACATTTGACATTTCTAAAAAACTTTGATGAATTTTTCCATAACCCGCGAGGGAAGGCACTCCTTCCACAGCCGTGCCGGAAGCCGGGCTTTCTTTTACATAGTTTTCACCAACGTTGGTAAGCCCTGCCGGATTGATAAAACGGTAAAGCGAGATTCTTCCGACTTCCTCATTGTCATCACTGCCTTCCGCTCTCACAGTTACAAGTCCATCTTTCGAAATAGTCAGCGAACCGACGTCAAAATCATCCGGAAGTACTACAGGAGGAGTTAAACGATATCCCTGAGAAGTGACCAATTCTTTATTGGAATCTATTTTCAATGTTCCATCACGTGTGAAAGCTTGCGTCCCATCCGGCAATGTAACACTGAAAAATCCTTCCCCTTCAATCGCTAAATCTAGTTTATTGCCCGTATTCTGAAGGCTTCCCTGAGTATAAAATTTCTGTGTCGAGGCAGGCCTTACGCCCAAACCTACCTGGATGCCTGTGGGGTATTGGCTGATTTCCGAAGAGGGAGTTCCCGCGAGCCGGACTGTTTGGTAAAGCAAATCCTCAAACTCAGCACGGGATTTTTTAAACCCGGTTGTATTTACATTCGCTAAATTATTCGCGATAGTATCAATATGAAATTGTTCTCCAATCATTCCTGCCGCGGCTGTCCAGAGTGAGCGCATCATAAAAACCTCCGATTCTTTTTATTTAACATCGGCAGAAATATTTTTTTTAAAAGGATTTTGGGATTTTTTCAATAATTCCCCCTGCCTTTTAAAGCGATGTGGTGAGCCTGCCGAATCCAGAGGTTAGGGGGATTTAAAAATAGGAGCGAGTATTTTATAGAATTACAATTCAAATTTAAAGATAAATCCCCACGTCCCCCTTGGGGCTGTCGATAAATAAAAAAATGCAGCCGCAAGCGTTTGATTTACGCGGGCTAAAGCCCGCGGTTACATCAGGATTATTGAAAACAGCTAATTTAGCGGCAACCTGCCTTTCGAAGGGGGAATAAAACATGGCGAATTTATTCCATACTGTGTGAAAAGCCGTATAACCGCGCGGGAAAATGGGAACTATTCTCTTGTGCCTGCGCGTTTCGGCTTTCCGTCAGGCATAGGGCGCGATTAATTAACCGCGCCCTATGCCATTTTTGTAGAATTGATAGTTGTTTTTGCCTTTTTCTTTTGCCAGGTACATAGCGGCATCCGCGTTTTTGAGCAGGGTTTCTATATCATTGCCATCATGGGGATAATAGGCGATCCCCATACTTGGACTAATCCGGATTTCTTTTCTGTCAATCCGGAACGGTTCTTGAAAACCTTCTATCATACGGTTTACAATGAGAAGAAGGTCTTCTTCTTTTTCAATATCGTTAATAATAAAGGCAAATTCATCTCCGCCAATTCTTGAGGCGGTATCCTGCTCGCGAATATGAATTAAAAAGCGTTTTACCGCTAATTTAAGCGCATTATCACCTGCATCATGTCCCAGTGTGTCATTGACTGTTTTAAAATTATCTAAATCGGCCATTATCACCGCGATCATTTTTTTATAACGCTTTGCCCGGACAATGGATTGATTTAACCGGTCGCTAAATAAAACACGGTTCGGCAAACCCGTCAAGCTGTCATGGTGAGCCAGATATTCTAAGTTTTGTTCCAGTCTTTTCTTTTCTGTAACATCGTTAGAAACTTTTAAATAATAATTTTTTTTACCCTGTGTGTTCTTAATAGTCGAGATGGCTGCCGATTCCCAATAAATCTCGCCGTTTTTCTTCCTGTTGTGGAAATCGCCTTCCCATTCTTTTCCGGCAAGAATGGTTTCCCATAATTCCTTGTAAAATTCAATAGAATGAAATCCGGAATTCAGAAACTTTGGGCCCCTTCCTTTCACTTCTTCTAAAGTGTAACCGGTGACCTGAGAAAACTTTGGGTTAGCATAGACAATTTTATTTTTCAGGTCCGTAATCACAACCATACTGGGGCTTTGTTCCACAGCCTGGGAAAGACGAATGAGTTCGTCCTGTACCTGCCGTCGTTCTAGGATTTCTTTGTTCATTTTTTGAGTTTTATATTGAATCTCTTCGTTCATTTTGTTCGCGTAATCTGATAAAACAATGAATTCCTCGTATTTTAATTTTGATTTATCAATATTTTCGTGAGAGACCGATAGATTGTTAAAAAAGGAAATAAAAACATCCAATTCCCTCTTCATTTTTTGCGCCAGATAGTAAAACCAGCTGCCAGCCAGGATAACAAAAATGATATTAAGCAGGGCAATTACAAAGATCCGTTTTATAAATGCCCCTGTATTGGATTGCCCTTTCAGAATAAAATATTCATTATAAGCGAAAAAAAAGCCAAACCCCAAACTAATCACAAAAATCCATAACAGAGCGCTTAACCAATAAAGCCGGTTTAAGCTTTTTTTCGCCATTTTATTGTCCCCGTTGACTGAAACGATTTTCCTCTAATATCATAAAAATAACTTCTTTTTTTATCAAGGTTTTAGGCTGAAAGAAGAATTTTATCCTGGAGTCAAAAAATCAATTCGGAAAATTGACAGACTAAATGAATATATTTTATAATACTGTAATATTTTCTTGGAGGTTTTATGAAAATAGTTTCGTTGGTTTTAGTTGTTATGGTTTGTCTAAGTGCTTTTGGTTATTCGGAAGAAAGCAAGAACGGTGAAGGTATTATGAAGGCTAATGCCATTATCGATTCCAAAACATTTCTTACTCCCGAAGGTAAGAAAAAGCTTATGGACGTGTCAAAAGACATATCTTCTGAATGGAAAATGATGATCTATTCCAAAAATGAAAAAAGCGGTGTTCTGGGGTGCGCTCTAAATCTTTTAGTCCCAAGCTTGGGAAGCTGGGTTATGGGGGATACAACGGGAGCCCTGGTTGTTGTTATAGGCGTAGGCGGAGGCATCCTTATTTATGCTATAGGATACGGAATGTATGCATCCAGCTACAGCTATTCTTCAGCTAGTGGGGGTACTACCCTCGGATTACTTGGCGCTGGTATTATGACTGTGTTTGAAATTGTCGGCCTGATCCTTCCATGGACATACGCTGATTATTATAATAAAGAGCTGAAAGGCGGCCTGGGAATGTTAGCCGCGCTTCCTGCTGAGCAAAACTATGCGTTTGCTTATAACCCTAATTTTTCAGGAAGGAATAATATAAATTTGATTAATGTTGATTTAGTGAATTACCGGTTTTAATCCTGATTATTAACGAAATAAGGGGGCTGAATAAGCCCCTTTATTCATTATATTATGAAGCTCATTTTATTATTTTTGTTTTTTATTTTTTTTACTACGGGTATGAATTATTCCGAAAATGATTTATCCAGAGGATTGATTCAATTCTATAAGGATTACGTGAGTCCCACAAGAGGTTTTTCCTGCTCCATGTATCCCAGCTGTTCCTCCTATGGCATGGAATCTTTTCAGAAATATGATTTTTTTACCGCTTTGATGAAAACTTCCGACCGTCTTTTAAGATGCGGTAACGACCTCAGTCAATACAGGAAATTTTTTATTGACAACAATATCCGCTATTTCGATCCGGTAGTTTTTACCAACCAGATAGAACAAAATGGCTCCAGTATTGGTTTGACGGCATTTAATCCGGACATTGCCAGTGATAATAAAGCGGATTTATCTTTTGCAGACTATTTGGTATCTATTGGAAATTTTCAAAACGCTTCTCTGGAGTTTCAACGCTATTTATACCAGAAACCCAATGCTCTCGATCGGGAAAAGATTTTTGCCGCCCTTTTTTTTTCTTATTATCAATTAAAACAATATTCTGAAATTATTAAACAATATAAAAGTAATCCACAGTTGTCAAACAATTCGGAAATAGCTGTAATTACAGGCCTATCTTATTTTAATAATAATGAGCCTTTGAACGCATTGGATTTATTTTCCAGTTTGAGCAATAGCGATCAAAAAGAAACGCGATACAAATCCTGTTTTTACCAGGGCATAATTCAAGCAAGATTTTATGATTGGGAAAAAGCATTGTTCTTTTTTGATAAAATTGATTATCAGGATTGTGATCGAACAAAACTCGAAGAATACAGGAAGTATTGTCGCGAAGGAATGCTGTACCAGGAAAAATCACCTCTTTTGGCAGGGGCGTTGGCAGTCATTCCTGGTTTAGGGTATTTGTATAACGGCTATCCAATGTCTGCTTTATCCGCTTTTATCTTAAATGGCCTGCTTATCTGGGGAACATACGAATGCGTTCAAATGGGAAATATTCCTCTCGGTATAATTGCTGGCTCAACAGCCATAGTCTGGTATTCCGGCAATATTTATGGCTCAATCAAACAGGCTGAACGAGAAAACGAGAAATTTAAAAATATTTTATCTTTAAAGTTTGAGATAGAGCTTTAGTTTGTTTTAGGTGTAAAATTATTTGCTATATTTTTGTTTCTTATTTACAATACTACTCAATAAGTAGGTGAGTTTATTCTTTAAATTCTTAACAAAAAAACA
>JAGVOW010000052.1 GCA_020052515.1 Brevinematales bacterium
AAATCTGGGATATCAAATAATTCGTATTAAAAATGAGGATATGGAGTTGGATATCAATCAAATCATACAAAAAATAAAAGATACCTCTCCCCCTTCTCCATTCCGGTAGTTTCGCAACCGGAATGGAGAAGGGGGCCGGGGGGATGAGACGGACAAATCTCAAATTTCATGGGGGCTTTTATGAACCGAACCGAACCGAAGAGTGAGTAAGGAAGAAAGTAAGGCGAAGAAACAGCAAGAAAAAGAGCTCTTTCAAAAATACAAAGCGGCATTCAACAATGAGATGAATGAGAAATCTTCATTTGCTAATATGATCTTTCTAATTTGTGGAATAATATCGCTTTCACTGATTTTTGCAGATATAAAGTTTTTCCCTAATTATTTCCATGTTCAGATAATAAACAGGATTGGTTTGTTTTTAATTATTTTAGCGTTTTTCATATTAACCAGAATAAAATCATTGAAAAAGTTCTGGACGATTTTTTTTACCGCTGCTCTGGGGGCGACTGTTTTCTATGGAATGTCTATAACGGCGTTTGTTGAGAATGAAGCCTCAATGGCAACTATAGCAATTGGTACAATTTTTTTCTTGTATTTTTTCTCAAACTCGAATACTATTATATCTTCTGTCTTTGTGTTGTTGTCTTTTCCTTTCTATTATATTCTCAATATTCTGCTAAAAAATGACTTGACTAACAGCGTATTCATAGGAACGTTTTTTAATAACGGCATTTTTATGGTCTTGGGAATGTCCATACATTATGTTTCCTATCGATTGAAGAAAAGAGAGTTTGTTGCTAGAAAACAATTGGATGAAAAAAACAATCAAATGACAGGCGAACTCAAGATTGGCCAGGCCGTTCAACAGAGCCTTTTGGGCAAACTACCGCAAAAGCTGGGAAAGAATATTTTCCTCTTCCTGGAGCGGCATCCATTCAGTGAAGTCAGCGGGGATTTTTATGATCTGGTGAAGATAAACGACCGTCAGTACTACCTCTTTATGGGCGACGTCTCCGGGCATGGCGTTTCCGCCGCGCTGATTACCACTATGGCCAAAAGCCTTTTCAACAGCATTGTTTCTGAAAAGCTTTCTACTGCCGAAATTTGCGCTATTTTTAATAAAAAACTTGCCGGCGAGCTCTCAGACAGCAACTATTATCTCACCGGCATTGTGCTGAAAATTGATCCGGAAAGCGAAACGATAGAGTACACCAACGCGGGGCACACAGAGCCGTATTTTTATAAGAAAACCGAGGATAAGCTGGAAAAGCTCTCTACAGAAGATCCCATTCTGGGGATGTTTGAGGCGAGCTATAAAAGCAAGACTATTCAGATGAAAGAAGGCGACCGGCTCCTGCTTTACACGGACGGCCTGTACGAGGCAAAGAACTCAAGGGCCGAGCAGTACATGCAAACCTTTGATAAAGACTTTCTGGAACTTTCAGCCAGTGCTGTCCCGAATTTATCCAGAGTGCTTTTTGAGAAGGCCGCAAAGTGGGGCGAAAGAAAGGGCTTTAACGACGATGTGACGCTTTTAAGTTTGGAGTTGTAATGTCTTTTTAGGCGCGGTTAATTAACCGCGCCTATGAATGTGGCTGAGATATACAAAAAATCATTTAGTTTTTTTTTCATTGGCCGATACTCATAATTGAACAAGGATGTTCGAATTTGCCAAGGAGGGTAATTATGGTATCGGACTGGATGAATTATTTAAAGAGTTTCAAAGACTTGTTAAAGAAAGAAGCCTTTCTGATTTCTAAGCTCGTTGATCTTGAAGAAGAGAAGTATGAAGCGCTGAAGCAAGTTGAAATGAAAGACTTGATGAGGCTCAATACTTTAGAAGAAGAAATACTTCATTCTATGGACGGAGTAGAAGAAAAAAGAAAAAACGTCCTCTCTATCCTTTCCGAAACTTTTCACTTTGATATCAATCTTTCACTTTCAAAGGTTCTGAATTTTATTCCAGATGATAAATTTTATGATCTGAAGCAGGAATTGGAAACTCTCCGGCAGGAGATCAAAGCCGCTACCGGCAAACTTCAGATGGCTGTCCGGGAGAATTCAGAGATGCTTCATTCCAATATGGAAATCATTAATTTGACGCTTAATTTTGCCAATCGAAATTTTCAAAGGGAAACTTATGATTACCGCATGAAAAAGACAATGGCAGAAAACAGGTATTTAGTAAATCAGATAGTGTAAAAGGAGTAAAATATGCTTTCCACTTTTCATGGAATAGAAGTCGGTAAAAAGGGGTTGATGGCAAACAATATGGGACTTGAAACTACAGGCCACAACTTGTCTAATATTGAAACCGAAGGCTATTCCCGGCAGAAGGTCAATTTGACCGCGTTTATGCCGCTTTATGAGCCGAGCGCGAATCGCGTGGAAGTTCCCGGCCAGATTGGTACAGGCGTGGTTGTTCAAGACATTGAGCGCGTGAGGGACCAGGCTATTGACGACCGTATTAATTATGAAAAGGGCGGATTGGGCTACTGGGAAGCAAAACAGCAATTTCTGCGTCAAATTGAAATGATTCATAACGAACCGGGTAAGCCGAATCTGAGAACGGCCCTGGATGAATACTGGGAGAGCTGGCAGAAAGTGGGCGCTGATCCTACCGAGAGGGCTTCCCGTGAGGAATTGATCCAGAGGGCGGGAGCATTGTCAAAAACTTTTCAACATACTTTTGATTCCCTTTATGATTTAAGGAAAAACGCGGATAACTTGATTGACCAGAGAATTAATGAGATTAATCATATGGCAGGCGAGATATCTTCCTTGAACCTCCAGATTGTAAAATCGGAAGCTATGGGAGACAAGCCTAACGATTTGTATGACAAGCGCGATCTATTGGTGGATAAGCTTTCTAAAGTAGTGGATATCCGCGTGGAGAGAAACAATAAGCATGAAGTGATTGTTTACATTGGTACCGAAAACCTGGTGCAGGGCGGGCTTGTTAATAAGATTAATGGAGTCGGCAATCCGGCTAATGAAGGCTTTACTGAAGCTATATGGGCTGACGGCAGGAAAGTGAAACTGGGCGGCGGTGAACTGGCCGGCTTGATCTCGGCGAGGGATGAGGATGTAAAACAAGCGATTGAGCAGACGGATTCCCTTTCGGTAAATATTGTCGATTCGACGAATGAAGTGCACCGCGATGGATATGGCCTTAATCTTACAACAAACAACAATTTCTTTAAAGAGCTTCCTATTTCTCCTTATGCCGATGGAGGCTATGATTTTAATAATGACGGCAATCCGGACGGTACGGCTTTATTTAAAGTGAGCGGTTCCGAGAAAATAAATGAGACAACGGTCATTGGAAGTTCCGGATTCTTGAATTTTGGGCCTTCTGTACCCAATGCCGCCGATGTGGTGGTCGCTTATAACGCCAATGATAAAGTAAAGGATGTAATAGATAAAATCAATCAGTCTGAAGCGGGAGTAACCGCTTATTTAAATCAGCGCGGGCAGCTTTCTTTTAAAGCGAAGTTTCCCGGTGATGACCGTTTCCCGCCATTTGTGATCCGGCATGTGGAGGATAGCGGGAATCTTCTGGTGGGAATCGCGGGGATGCTTTCTCAGAGCGGCGGTGCCGGCGCCTTTGATTACCGCAATATCGGCGATGTAGCGAAATTTAATGTTCCCAGCTTTAATGTTTCCTTTACTCCCGAGAAACACCCGGCCGCATGGATGGAGGTAGACTCCAAAATTATCGCCAACCCTGATTCCATAGCCGCCGCCGGAGGCGTTGACACCAATGGCGACAGCAAGCCAGATAAAATCAATGGTTTAGGGGACAACCGGAACGCTCTGGCGATTGCTGATCTCCGAAACAAGAAAATTATGGTAGAAAGCCAATCGACTTTTGGGGAATTTACCAGGGCGATGGTAGGCGATTTTGGCACGCGGTCAGAATCAGCCAAGATCAATCTGGATAAAAACAACGCTGTGGTGGACAGCCTGGTGAATTTGAGGCATGAAGTGAGCGGAGTGAATGTGGATGAAGAAATGGCCAAGATGCTGATGTTTCAGCATGGCTATAACGCTTCAGCCAGGTTGGTTTCGACGTTTGACCGGATGCTTGAGACGCTTATTAGAATGGGTGCTTAGGAGGTTTTTATGATGGGAAGAGTGACTCAGGGTTTAATGATTAATGACTTTAATTCGAATCTGCATTCCCGTGAGGCGGAATTGGAAAAAACGCAGAAACAGCTTTCCAGCGGTTATCGCGTGAATCTTCCGAGCGAAGATCCGGTAGCGGCTATTAATTATATGGATTATGACAGCCGTTTGAAAGAGGTGTCCGTCTATAAATCGATTGTTGACAACGCGAAAAGCAAGATCAATATGACGGATTCTTCTCTGGACAGCGTGACCTCCGTGGTCCAAAGATTAAGAGAGCTTGCCGTGCAGGGAGCTAATGGTGTTTATAGCAAGGAAGAAAGGCAGAATATGGCTGTGGAAGTGGACCAACTTTCGCTAGAGCTTTTACAACTGGCAAACACTTATTACAAAGGCAATGCTTTATTCGGTGGAACCATGACGGATGAAGCACCTTTTAAAGCTAATATTCAGACAAATCCAGAAAGCGGCATGGAATTTTTAGAAGATGTTCGCTACATTGGAAACAACCAGACTCAGATTTCTGAAGTGGAGCGGGGTGAAAAGATTGATGTAACACACCCGGGAAATCAGGTCTTCTGGGCGGACAATATGGAAATGTATTCTACTCTTTCCGTTTCCGGTTATACAGCGGCAAGCGATTCAAAAATCGTTGTGGATGGACAGGAAATAAGCATAAAGATGGGCGACAATCTGGAAGTGATCGCGGATAAGATCAATCAATCCGGCACAGCGGTAAGGGCAAGCGTTCAAACTAAAGATGGGCAGAGTTATTTTGCCCTGGAAAGCACATCGCCGCATCAAATTTCGCTCATGGACACGGAAGGTGGAAATGTTTTGCAAGACATGGGCTTGATTGATCATGGAATGCAGCCGCCTTACAATTACTCGCCTTCAGCCAGGGTTTATACAGGCAGTATTTTTGACGTGATGGTCAAATTTAGAAAGGCTTTGCAGGGTGATGATACTTTTAAAATTGGCGGAACAGCTTTGATGGGGATTGATAATTCGCTGGCAAATATTCTTAAATTCCGGGCTCATATTGGCTCTGTTTCTCAAAGGCTGGATACTATTTCTGAGCGCTATTTAAGCGATGAGGTTTATTTGACAGACGCGAAGAACAATGCCATAGGGACAGATATCTCAAAAGCTATGATGGAAATGAAAATGCTGGAGTTTTCTCATGATGTGGCTTTAAATATCGGTTCCAGAATATTGCCGAAAACGCTTTTGGACTTTTTAAGATAGAATAAAGTCAATAGAAAGTTGATAATTCTTTGTAAAAATACTACAATCAAATGGAGGCAGCTGTGGAAGCGGTGAAAACAAAGGCTTATGGAGAAATTAAGGTAGCTGAAGAAAGTTTTATCTTTTTCAAGAGAGAAATACTGGGGTTTGAAAGCTATCATTACTATTATTTAATAGAGATGGGGGATTTGCCGAACTTCTATTGGCTCCAATCAAAGGAAGAGCCATCTCTCGCGTTCATTGTGGTTAATCCCAGGCTTTTCAATCCGGATTATAAATTGGATATTGATGATATTGATAGAGGGCTTCTCGAGGTGGAAGAAGGGGATGAAGTGATCGATTTCGCGATCGTGAACATTCCGGAGGATGCCCATAAAATGACAATGAATTTGTTAGGCCCTATTGTTATTAATGTTAAAAAACGGCTGGCGATTCAAGGAATTTCTTTGAGCAATGAATATGGCACAAAGGTCCCAATCTTTAATTTGCAGGCAGAAGCCCCCGAAGAAGTTTGAATTTAGAAGAGGAGAAAACCGTGCTGGTTTTGTCAAGAAGAGAAGATGAGTCGATTATTATTAGCGACAATATAGAAATCAAAGTGGTTGGGGTAAAACAAGATCAGGTAAAAATTGGTATTATTGCGCCGAAAGATGTTAAAATATTCCGAAAAGAAATTTATGATGAAATACAGAAAGCTAATATCGCGGCAGCGAGTATGGCGGGTAAAATTGACAGCTTGAAAGATGTGCTGTCTAATCAGAAGGTGAAAATAAACAAGGGGGACCTATGATCAGCAAAGAAAAACTGGAAATGCTGAACTACTATAACAAAGGTTTGGAATTGTATCGAAGCAGAAAATTTCAAGAAGCGAAAGACAATTTTAAAAAGTGTCTGGAAATTGTACCGGGAGATGGCCCGTCAGAGGTTTATATAGACCGGTGTAATATTTTTAGTCAGAACCCGCCTCCTTCGGATTGGGATGGTGTTTTTGTTATGACTACAAAATAGGAATTAGAGGTCTGAAAATAGCCGAAAAAAATTGCAAAGCAATTTTTTTCTCATAGGAGATAGAATATGCCTCAGCATATCGATCCTTATAGGGATTATCCAACAGTCACTTCCTTGAGCCAGAATACTCTTTTTAACGGTGTTATGAAGTTTAAAAATTCCCTTAGAATCAATGGGGAGTATATTGGAAAAGTGGATGCGCAGGGGCTTCTTGTTTTAGGGCCGGAAGCAAAATTAAAAGGCGATATAGCCTGCGATGAAGTAATAGTTGGCGGAGAAGTGCATGGAGATATTTTTGCCCGGAAGCGGTTGGAACTCTTAGAAAGCGCGAAAGTGTACGGCGATATAAAAACAGCTAAGCTAAAAATTGCCGACGGTGTGGTTTTTGATGGGAAATGCGAAATGATACAAAGTAGATAGGGGGGGAAGTATGATAGATGTGATAAAAAAGGAAAATATTGTTGTCTTAAAGATATCCGGGAGGCTGGAAATCAATCAAGCGCTGGAGCTGGAAGAAGTGATCAACAATAATATCAATAATGGGGCAAAGCTCTTTGTCCTGGATCTCGGTGAAGTGCATTATCTTTCCAGCAGCGGGATTCGGGTTTTTATTGCGACTCTTCGGCAATTGAAAGAATTGAAGGGGAGAATGATTTTGAGCAATTTGAGTTCCAATGTGATTAAGACATTGAAAATAGTAGACCTGGATGGTATTTTTGAAATTGTAAATAGCGTAGACGAAGCTTTAAAATTGCTGGGCGCTTAAAACAGGAATATGGTATGAGAGTCCTGTCTGCTTTTTTAGCTTTTGTGTTGCTGGTGGGATCAGGTTCTTTGTGGCTTTTGTATAACATTGCGAAAAGAAAGAAAAGCCTAAAAAACCTTCTTTCCTTGCCGAAGGAAAGAAGGTTTTTTTGGTATAAAGCCAGGCAGGCAGGCTTTAGAGTTCTATCTCATTATTTATTGAAAAATTTTCCTGTTGCTATCAATTCTTATCCTAAAAATTTTTCTATTTGCGCTGATTTTTTATTCGAACGAAGCGGAAAAAAGTACGCTGGCATCTTTGTCCCTTCTTTTGACGAGAGAGAATGTTTAAAACTTTTCTTTATTTATCAAGCCTTTTTTAGAGTCCGGGGTGTCATTTTCTACGATGAAGTCGTTCGGAAGCTAGAAGTGTGGGAAGATTAACAATTTTTACTTGCCTTTTTCTCATGGGAGTTTTAAAATATTTTACATAGGAGATATTTATGTCAGAAATGATTCATGTTGAGGATGCTAATTTTGAACAGGAAGTCCTTAAGTCAGATAGGCCTGTTTTAGTTGATTTTTGGGCCGAGTGGTGCGCGCCGTGCAGGATGATTGGGCCGATTGTTGAGGAATTAGCGAACGAGTACAATGGCAAAGCAAAAATAGTCAAGGTGAATGTAGACAAAGCTGATCGAGCTTCCTCGGACTACGCGGTCACCAGCATTCCCACCCTTATTGTTTTTAAAGGCGGAAAAGCTATTGATAAAGTAGTAGGGGCAGTGTCAAAAAATAAAATAAAAGGGATGATTGATAGTGCTTTATCCTGATGTTTTACTGAGAAACGCGAAGTTGTCTGACGCACAGTCGATAGCTTTACTTTTATCTTATTACGCTGAGAAAAATTTGATGCTTTCGAAAACACCGGAATTGATTATTGAAGGAATCCGGAACTTTGTTGTAGCGGAAAGCAATGGTAAATTGATCGGTTGTTGCGCGGTTTCTTTCTTCTCTGAGGAGCTTGCGGAAATCAGGTCTTTAGCTGTAAAGGAAAATTGGAGGGGCAAAGGAGTAGGTAAGATTTTGGTCGAAAAAGCGGAGGAGATTCTCAAAGATGAGGGTATCCGGAATGCCTTTGCTTTAACTTTGAATGAGAAATTTTTTGCTAAAATGGGTTACCAAAAGGTAGAGAAATCTAAATTCCCTCAGAAAATCTGGAGAGATTGCCTGGGGTGCTCAAAAATTATGCAATGCGATGAGATAGCGATGGAAAAGAGATTGCC
>JAGVOW010000077.1 GCA_020052515.1 Brevinematales bacterium
GCTAAATTAATAATTCTAATGTAGCCGCGGGCTTTAGCCCGCGTAAATTAAGCGCAAGCTAAAGCTTGCGGCTACATTTTTCAATTTAGCGACAGCCTGTTGGGGCGAGGCGCGTTCACACCAATGCTTTCATCAAAGCCTTTGCCTTATTGATCGTTTCTTCGTATTCTTTTTCCGGCACGGAATCATAAACAATCCCGGCTCCCGCCTGAATATAAGCCGTCTTATCGCGATATAAAATAGTGCGGATCGTGATGCATGTATCGACATTACCGCGGAAATCAATATAACCTACAGCCCCGCCATAAATACCCCGCTTCTCCGGCTCTAAATCTTCTATGATTTCCATAGCGCGAATTTTGGGCGATCCGGAAAGCGTTCCGGCGGGGAAGGTCGCCTTTATTACGTCCAGCGCGTCTTTGCCTTCAGTTGGTTTACCCAATACATCCGAAACAATGTGCATTACATGGGAATATTTTTCAATATGAAAGGGCCTTTCCACAGAAACAGATGAAAACTCCGCGATCCTGCCCACGTCGTTACGGGCCAGATCCAGAAGCATGGTGTGTTCGGCGATTTCTTTTTTGTCGGAAAGAAGGTCTTTTTCTATTGCCGCATCTTCCGCTTTGTTCGCGCCCCTCGGCCTGGTGCCGGCAATGGGCCTGACTAAAACCTCATCTTTTAATCCATCCTTCATTCTTTTTACCATAACTTCCGGCGAAGAGCCTATCAATTGAAAATCCTGAAAGTCCATATAGAAAAGATAGGGCGAAGGGTTAATCATCCTGAGTTTTCGGTACATATCGAGAGGCGGTAAATCCGTTTTCATTTGAAAACGCTGGGAAAGAACAACTTGAAAAATGTCTCCCGCTACAATGTGTTTTTTTGCCTTTTCGACTGCTTTCAGAAAATCTTCTTTTTTGAAATTGGAAAAAAGACTGATTTTTGAAGACCCTGATTCTTCTATCCTGGAGGGATTGGGAGAATGATAGAGCCTCTCTTCATATTTTTTAATCAAATCCAGCGCCTCTTGTTTGCTTTTCTCGTCGTAGGCATGGCTGATCAAAATGAGCTTTTGCCGGATATGGTCAAACGCGATAATGATTTTCGGCAGGATTAAATAAATGTCCGGCAGATTCAAGTGATCCGGCTTTTGATCGGGAATAGTCTCAAAATAGCGGACACAGTCATAACCGAAATAACCTACCAGCCCGGAACAGAAAGGGGGAAGTTTCTCATTAATTTCTTCCTGGAAAGAAGAAACAATTTTTCTTAATTCCTCGATAGGATCTCTGTCCTCAAAAATTTCTTCTTTATTTTGAAAACGGATCGTTACTTTCTTTCCTTTTGCGATGAATTCCAGCTCCGGTTCAAAACCCAGAAAGGAATATCTTCCCAATTTTTCTCCCATCTCAACGCTTTCCAACAAGAAGCCTTTTTCTCCTTCCTTTTTCAAAGCAAAAAAAGCTGAAACAGGGGTTTCAATGTCCGCTGGTATTTCTTTATAAACGGGAGTAAATTGATAAATCTTTTCCATTTAGTTCCTCCTTTCTGTAAACGAAAAAACCCGCAGGTCAAAGACCTGCGGGTTTTGCGTTCTATTAAAAACACATTTCTATTTTTCAACCCTTATTCAGGTTTAAACCTTTTATCGACAAATATTCGCGCCACCAGAAGAAAAAATTTACTGTGAAGAAACTCATAACCTATCCTCTATTTTATATTAAATTATTTTTAAAAAAAAGTCAATAGAAAATTTTTTTTGTAGTTTCTTATCCGGGCGGGGAAAACTCATGGAAAATTTTTTATTTTAACATTGTAACTATTTCATTCAATTTTTCAATAATTTCCTGATGAATTTCTTCTATTCGCATATGAGAAGCAATAGTAAAATAATTAGACTTTGATAACTCTATACCTGCCATTTTAAAAAAATCCGGCAGTAACTTTTTGCTAGCCGGTACACTTTCCAGATAATCTTCATCTAAAAATAACGACTTATTCTTATCGAAGTATTCTTCTATTTTTCGAACAATTGGGCTGGCGAATAATTCATTATCTTGATATAAATTTTCAATGGTACGTTTCAGCAAATCTGGAATAAGAAGATAATTTTCCGCTTCATACCTTTTCCATCGAAGTATTTTTAAACCATCCTGGAATATTTCCCGCTCAGGAAGTTTTCTATCATCCCCATCCAATATTAAGATACCTTGAATCCCGGGATTTATTGCCTTTAAAGCAAAAAGGTGTTCCTTAGCTCTTCTGGGCACTCTGCCGATATTACTTTTCCAGAAAAGCGGATTGGGATTCCCTTCGAAATATTTTAATATTGGATGATCCAATACCTTAGCCCATTCCTGCAAGAGATTATAATCGCTTAAGCCTTCAAGGCTGATTGGACCTGATTAGACTCAAAATCGCTATTAAGCCTATGCGGTTTTTTGTAAAAAGAAAGCATCTGTTCCGGCCTGCTCTCATTTAAAATAGTTTGAGAGTGGGTTGCAATTATTAACTGATCGTTTTGCGTTACCGCTATTTCGTGCAATTTTTTTAACATGGAACTTTGAAGAACAACATGAAGATGCGCGTCCGGCTCGTCAAATAATATGAAGACAGATTTTCGATTATACAAAAAACCTAATAAGATAAGACTTTGAAGAAAGCCGCTACCGGGCCCTTTTTCTACTGACCGCAAAGTTCCACACGGCGATCGCCTGTATCAGGGTTGTTTTACCTGAATTATTCGGTCCTGCCAAAACAACGCTGCCGCTGACGTCAAATTTCTGATCTTTATATTTCTTGAAATTCTTTACTGTAACCCTTTTTATTTCTACTCTCATTTAGTACCTCGCTTTAAAAAGCAACTAATTATAGCACCAATTAAAACTTATGCCCAGTTTTTTTATATCAAGGTTTGAGTTTCTTCATCCATTCGGCTATCTTTTTCTCAAATCCTAATCCGCCCGGCTGATAATAAGACACTTCTTTCTCAGTGTATTTCTGGCCTACAAAATGATTTTCGTAATCATGCGGGTACTGGTAGCCGGTTCCCCTGCCCAAATCCTTGGCGCCTGAAAAGTTCGATCCGCGCAAATAGGAGGGCACATTCATGACATTCCCATTTTGTATATCCGCGAGGGCTTTATCAATGGCGAGATAAGCAGAATTGCTTTTTGGGACTCCCGCGAGAAGCGCAGTCGTTTGAGCCAGTACAATCCGCCCTTCCGGCATACCGATTTTTTCAATGGCGTCATAGCAGGCGACAGCGACCGAAAGCCCTTCCGGGTAAGCCAGCCCAATGTCTTCGGCTGCGAGAATAATCAAGCGGCGCGCGATAAAGAGAGGGTCTTCGCCCGAATGAAGCATAAAGGCCAGATAATAGATAGCCGCATTAATATCGCTTCCGCGGACAGATTTAATAAAAGCGGAGATGACATCATAATGGCCTTCTTTGTCCGAATACTTTGTATCGGTTTGCTGTAAAACCTGCAGAATATCGTTCCGGGAAATGGATGTTTTTTGTCCTGGGGATTTCGATAGAATAATGATTTCCAGAGTGTTTAATAACCTGCGCGCGTCATTGGTGCTTTCAATTAAAAGCTTCCGGGAATCTTCCGGAAATTCGATCTCAAGGCCTTTCAGAAGGCGGTCTTTTTGGAGGGCCATTTCCAGTATTTTTTCCAATTCTTCCGCGGAGTGGTTTTTAAATTCATAAATAAAAAGCCTTGATCGGAAAGCGGGCTGGATAACAAAGTAGGGGTTTTCAGTCGTTGCTCCAATGATGATTACCTCTCCGTTCTCCAGGCTGGAGAGAAACGCGTCCTGTTTTGGCTTCATTAAGCGGTGGATTTCATCAATGAAAACAATCGTTTTATTTCCAGATAAAGCCCTTTGTGAAGCCTGGGTGAGAATGGACCTTATTTCATCAATATCTAAAGTCAATGCGTTTGTGCGGACAAAAGAGTATTCCATCTGACTGGCGATCAGCTCAGCCAGGCTGGTTTTCCCTGTCGCGGGCGGGCCGTAAAAAATCATAGAATGAATTATTTTATTGGCAAGCATGGAATAAATTGGTTTTCCCTGGGCCGTCAAATGGCTCTGGCCGATAAATTCCTCAAAATTTTTCGGCATCATCCTTTTGGAAAGGGGAAGATTCTGGTTTGAAAAAAGGGCCATATTTATTTCTCAATTATTTTCATGAACTCGTCGAATAAATAATAGGAGTCATGGGGCCCGGGAGAAGCTTCAGGATGGTACTGCACGGAAAAGGCCTGGTGTTTTTTATGCCGGAATCCTTCAATGGTATGGTCGTTTAAATTGATATGCGTTACCTCTACGTCAGAGGGCAGGCTATCTTCAACTACCGAAAATCCATGATTTTGAGAAGTGATTTCAACCCGGCCGGAGACTAGGTTTTTCACAGGCTGATTGGCACCTCTATGGCCGAATTTGAGCTTATAGGTTTTGGCCCCCAGGGCTAAACCGAGAAGCTGGTGCCCCAGGCAAATACCAAAAATCGGAGCCTTTCCCAGAAGATTTTGAATAGTTTTTACCATATAGGGGATCGCTTGCGGATCACCCGGGCCATTAGAAATAAAGACCCCATCGGGGCTTAAAGACATAATTTGTTCCGCGGTGTAAATTGCCGGTACTAGAGTAATGTTGGCTCCCCGCATCTCAAAAAGCCGGAGGATATTGGACTTAATCCCTGCGGCAATGGCTACAATATGGGGTTTGCCGGCTTGAAATGGGGCCCAATGTACGCTTTGAGACAGTGTGACTTCCGGAACTAAATCCAGGCCAGCCATTTTTGGCACTTGCGCCAATTTGCCTTTCAGGCTTTCCAGATCAAAGTCTATGGCCGAGATAATGCCGTTCATGGCGCCTGTTAACCGAATGACGCGGGTCAATTTCCGGGTATCAATCCCCTCGATGCCAAGGACTCTGTTTTTCTCCAGATAATGGCTTAAGTTTCCTTCACTGGACCAATTGGAATCTATTTTTGAGACTTCTTTCACGATCAGGCCGGCCGCCTGTATCATAAAAGATTCTTCATTCTCTACATTGACGCCATAATTCCCGATTAAGGGATAAGTCATAGTAACAATCTGGCCCGTATAAGAAGGATCTGTCAAAATTTCCTGATAGCCGGTCATAGAGGTGTTGAAAACCACTTCGCCTGTAGTTTCGTGCAGCCGGCCAAAAGCCCTTCCTAAAAAAACTTCGCCGTTTTCTAACAGCAAGATTCCTTTCCGCATAAGAATTTCTGCTCCTAACTTCTGAGTACTAACATCATAAAGCAAAATGAAATTATTTTCAATAAAACATGAATTCCCCCCTTTGAAAAGGGGGTTAGGGGGATTTAAAAATAGGGACAAATATTTTATGGTATTACAATTCAGATTTAAAAGAAAAATCCCCCCGGCCCCCTTGGGGTTGTCGATAAATAAAAAAATGAAAACTAATTTAGCGGCAACCTGCCCTCCCAAGAGGGGAGATAGGTTAAGTTTCAAAAAACAACGTTTTTAAACTTTCCGCCCATATAGCGGCTTAAAAAGTTGTTCTTATATTCCGCGAAACGCTTATTCAGGATAGCTTCACGGGCTTTTTTAGTGAGTTCAATAAGAAAGTGGAGGTTGTGAATGGATGCAAGCCTCAAGCCTAGAATTTCATTGGCTTTAAAAAGATGCCGCAGGTAAGAACGATAATAATTCTTGCAGGTGTAGCAGGAGCAATCTTCGTCTATCGGTTCCAATTCGTATTCCAGGCTTTTGTTTCGAAGGCTTTGTTTGCCGTCCTGCGTAAAAACGGTGGCGTTTCGGGCTGCCCGGGTGGCAAATACACAGTCAAACATATCTACGCCCAGCTCGATGCCATATAAAATATCTTCCGGCACGCCAACACCCATTAAGTAACGGGGCTTATCTTCCGGAAGCTCTTTTGTCGTAGTTGAGAGCATTCGATAGAGCGTGGCTTTATCTTCTCCTACAGAAAGGCCGCCTATAGCGTAACCCGGGAAGTCTATTTCTACCATTTGGCCGGCACTTTCCTTCCGCAGTTCCTCAAACATTCCTCCCTGCACAATCCCAAACAATTGCTGTTCTGAAGCCTTTGTGTTTTTATCATCGCAAAGTCTAAGCCATTCAGACTTGCATCTTTTGGCCCAGGCTGTGGTACGATCCAGGGCGGCCTTTGCGTCAAACAAGCTGGCGGAAGCTTCTATGCATTGGTCAAAGCACATAATAATGTCGGCGCCGATGGCAGACTGAATTTCAATGTCCTTTTCCGGGGTTATTTTGTGATAAGAACCGTCGATGTGGGATTGAAATTCTACACCTTCGTCGTTTACCTTGTTTATTGCCGCGAGGGAAAAAACTTGAAATCCGCCGCTGTCGGTCAGCAAGTTTTTTTTCCAGTTCATAAAAGAATGGATTCCGCCGGCGTTTTTAATGACTTCAATGCCGGGACGCAGATAAAGATGATAGGCGTTAGATAAAATGATTTCCGCTTCCATCGCGTAAAGCTCTTCATTGGAAACTGTTTTTACTGAGGCTTGAGTGCCGACGGGCATAAAGACGGGGGTAGGGACGTTCCCATGAGGAAGGCGCAAGGTGCCGGCCCTTGCCCTGTTATCAGTACCTTCTAATTCTAAAATCATAAAAATCCTATTGATACTGTGCGGGGACAAATTTCTTTTCGAAAGGAGGGAACTGTTCCTGTGTCCCGCTCAACATAAACTCTATCCGGATGGTAGGTTCCCAAAAAGAAATAAGCTTGAGATTGTCTACTCTTCGATTCAAATCGAAGACCATATGCATTTCCCACTCATTCAGGTAATGGGTTAAATCAAAATGGAAAGCCTGGACTTTAAAAAAGCCTCTTTTCAATCCCTGGTAATCGAATACGTTTAAGCTGTCCTTTAAATTTTGCCAGAATTCCACATAGGGTTCGTTGAATATCGCGGCGTTTTCATAAAAATAACGGTAAATCTGAGTGTTTCTCATGCCGGTTGAGAAAGTAAGCTTCCAGTAAGGGTCAAACCAGAGCGTGGTACTAAAGGTAATGCCGAAAGAGGTTGAGCGAGGGTTTAAAAAATCCCAGTGCAGGGAGCTGTTGAAGTTTAAAACCTCTGTTTTATAAAAGATAAAACCATAAAGGCTCTTGACTAAGTAAGAAGAAGATATATCAAAAGACACGTTGGTCTTTTGAATGATATCGTATACATAGCTAATAGTTGGAAGTGGTTGGAGTTCTCCCGGGGGTTGAAATGTAAAATTGACGCGCATATTCGGCGAGGGAAGCCGGTTTGTGAAGCCATCGTAGCTCCAATAAATCGGCCTCGACTTTGTTTCCAGCACATCTAACGAAAAACTTGTGTCGGCAGAAAGCCAGAAAATTTTTAACGAAGTACCCGCGGTAAAACTTCTAGCAATCATATTGTCTTTATAATCATCAATTATATCATTGGTCAATCTATAAGTGATGGAATGAGAAAGGGATAAAGCATAAACCAGGTTCTGGGAGAACATATTGAAACCGGCAGCTAAGGAAGTACTGTCAGAAGACTGGCGGGGCAAATAAGAATAAATGGTTCGGGCTAACTGATAAGTATAAGTGTTATTAATAGAAAAAGGAAAATTAATTTCCCAGAAAGTGTTGGTGAATAGAGCCCCTGATTTATTAAAGCCGCTGGAATTCTGGTAGTTGATCTCATAACCGGAACTCAACTGGTTGTTGTACTGAACGTTCGAAAAAGTAGACCAGATTTTTGTGTTATGGTAGTTAATCGAATTGTTGAAAGAAAAAAGATTGTTGATTAAAAGGCCGTCTAATCCTATGCTCGCGTTTTCATTGTGACTAAAGCTGTCAGATGTAGGTTTCATATTGGTGTCGACAAATTCATCGGAATTATATTTTACGTCCGCGCTGATGTAGGAAGAAAAATTGTAAAAAGTAAATTGGTTGGTAATCAGAGAATAACGCGTTTCCGGTAAGGAAGTCAGGCTAAAGTTAGTATCAGTAGAAGAAGCATCCGGGTTGAAATCAGGGTGAGGCGTTTCAATTTTAGAGTTTGATAAATTCTCAATATTTTTTGTGGAGAATTCATTTTCGGAATTAGTCCAGTAAGAAGAATTTGTTGGCGAGTTTTCCCGGGAAACCATTTCTACATAATTTGAGACATCTTCTTCCATAGGGAGGCCATAGCTTTTATTCGAAATCTGCAGTGTTTTAGAAACAGGGACACTATAATTCAGGTCTTTAAACAGGTCTTTCCTGCCTAGCGAATAGCTGATATTAGGGAGCTGTATTTCAGAAACCTGAAATTTATAATAGTCGTTCAGATAACTATTGGAAACGGCGCTATTTTCGTATCTCTGCAAAACCAATTTGCCGTTTATGTCAAGAGTGCCTTGTTTGAAATTGAAGCCGCGGGATATTGAAGAGACAGAAGGAGAAGTGTCGTCATGACTGAAAAAGGAATTGTTTTCAGGCTGAATGACTTCTTTTATTACGTCTAACTTGGTTCTTCTTTGAGAGTATTTCGATGTAAAGAAAGGATCATTGAGATCTTCCCAGTAGAACGTAAAAGTAGAGTCCTTGAAATCTAATGTCGCGCTTGTCTTGTAGTACCAGGAAAGTTGCTGGATAATCATATTGGAGCCGTTTACATTTACCACTTGTGTGTAGCGATCGCGCGCGCTGTCGTGAAATACCCGGGTATCGTTTGCGCCCTGAAAAGCAAGGTTAAACGCGCTGAATGGGCCAAGCGGTTTGCTGTTGTTAAAATTTAACGTAAAATACTGCCCCAGTCTTTCGTAAACATCCAGGCCGAAATCGTAGGCCCCATAATCTTGCTTGAGAGAAAAGCTGTTCATTAAATACCAGCCGATCCTTTTTTCTATACCAAAAGATGTTTTGAGCCCGGTAAATTTCTCCCATTCCAGGAAGAAAGGAAACCAGACAAAGTTGGCCTGCCCCACCGTGTAGGTGTCGCTTAAAGCGTAAATGACTTCTCCTTTAAAGTACCAGAGCCGTTCAGAGTAAAATTGATAATGTGGAAGCTCCGCGGGAGTAAAAGTAAAATAAACCTTCTCTAAAACAATCCTATCAGAAGAAAGCAGGGATACTTTCTTCGCGTGGTAATACCAGCCTCTGCTGGAAGAAAGAGGCCCTGCCTGCGATGCGCCTTCCTTTAAAAAGGAACGGACATTTTTCAGGACGCCTTTTTTTGTGGAAGGATTGAATGATAAAGAGTCGGATAGGTATATGTTTCCCTCGTAGCGGAACTCCACTTTTTCATAGGCCGTGATTTCGAGCACTTTATTGCTGGACGTAGTGACAATCACTGTCCTCGCTTTCAGGGCATTTTTGTCAAAGCGGATACGCACGTTCCCTATAAATTTAATCTGGGTAATGTTTTTCTTGTCAAAATTCTGCATCACCACTTCATCGTAGTTATCAAACACAATGTTTTTATCCGGATCGGCCGATTGGAGATCAATTTCATTTTCAAAAACTAACGCATTGGTGGATAAATTATTAGAAAGAGAATTGCCTTGATTAGTCAAAACAGCCGCGTTTAAAACGGCCTTGCCGGTCGATAAAAAAATAATGAATAAAAAAACGATTTTTAAATAGCGCATCTTCCCATTCCATTAAAATCATAATAAAAGGCAGTTTTTAGAACTGCCTTAAAGTTAAAGCCTGTCTATTATAAAATGTTTTATGATAAATGAAAAGTTTTAAATTATATTAATAAATGGTTTTGTATGTAACTCCCCTTTTCAAAGCGATGTGGTGAGCTTGTCGAATCCAAGGGCAGGGGGGATTTTGCGCGCGGGAGCGCGCGCTGCTTGCTGAAGAACGCTCCGGGGCGGAAGAAAAAGCCTCCTTCCGCGCCTCACACATTCGACATCGTGTCTCAGGTGTTCGGCCGCTCGCCCTCGTGGCTCGCTGCTCCAGGAGGTTTTTTCTCCCGCCCCTGCGCTCTTTTCTCAGTAAGCCTGGTAAAGGAAGGGGGAACGGGGGGTTGTCGCTAAATTGAAAAATGCAGCCGCAAGCTTTAGCTTGCGCTTAATTTACGCGGGCTAAAGCCCGCGGCTACATTAGAATTATTAGTTTAGCGACAACCTGACGGGGTGTATTCCCCCTTAAAAAAGGGGGTCAGGGGGTTGTCTTTTTCTCCCTCGGAGCGTTCAGCACCATGATGCCGATCTTTTCCAGCTTCTGCGGCGTGTCCGACAGCGCGATCTTTGCCACCGCGCGGAAGTCCGACAGCCATTGCCCCAGC
>JAGVOW010000063.1 GCA_020052515.1 Brevinematales bacterium
GCTGGGGCAATGGCTGTCGGACTTCCGCGCGGTGGCAAAGATCGCGCTGTCGGACACGCCGCAGAAGCTGGAAAAGATCGGCATCATGGTGCTGAACGCCCCGAGGGAGAAAAAGACAACTCCCTGACCCCCTTTTTTAAGGGGGAATAAAGGCGGTATGCAGGGAGAACATTTTCTCCGCCGCGAAGCCTGTTTCAGTAAGCGACGCGCGTTTCCCGCGCTTATGCCTTTAAAAAGAGCGGATAGATGGATTGTTTCAAATCAGAAGGATTTTGTTATGATTTTTGACGTGGTAGTCGTCGGCAGCGGCATCGCTGGGTCGGTTGCGGCTTATTATTTAGCGAAAAACGGCTTTTCTGTCGCCATTATGAGTAAAGCCCCAATTCTGGAAGAAAGCAACACTCTATATGCTCAGGGAGGCATTGTTTATAAAGGCAGAAAAGATTCAGGGGATTTGATTTATCGGGATATTATGCAGGCCGGCGGCGGTATATCCCTGCCTGATGCCGTAAAATGGCTGGCTGAAAATGGGCAAAACGCTGTTGAAGAAACGCTGATTCAAGAATTTGGCGTGCGCTTTTCAAAGAGCAGGCGGGGCGGTTATGATTTGACTGAGGAGGCCGCGCATTCCGCGAAAAGGATTCTTCATTCTTTTGATTCGACTGGAAAAATGATAGAAGATAAAGCGGCAGCGGCTATCAGAAAATGCGAAAACATTACACTTCTTACGAATTATACCGCGGTGGACATTATAACCCTGGATCACCATTCTACGGATAAATACCGTATGTACCAGCCTTTGACTTCTCTGGGAATTTATGCTCTGAGCAACAAAGATAAGAAAGTGGAAAAAATCCTGTCAAAAATTGTCGTTCTGGCAACGGGCGGGATGGGGCAAATTTATCTTCATACGACCAATCCCCTTTTAGCTACAGGAGATGGCTATGCTATGGCTTCCCGCGCGGGAGCAAGGCTTGTCAATATGGAATACACTCAGTTTCATCCTACCACTCTCTATTATCCCAAAGCCAATAATTTTCTCATTTCTGAAGCGGTGAGAGGGGAAGGCGCTGTGATTGTGGACAAAAATGGCAGGGCTTTTATGGAGAAATATCACCCGCAGAGGGACCTGGCTCCCCGTGATATTGTCACAAGGGCTATTTTGAATGAAATGCTGGAGTCTGGAGAGAAGTCTGTTTATCTGGACATCGCGGGTATTGGTGAAAATAAAATAAGGTCGCGGTTTCCAAATATTTATAAGAAATGTCTGGAATTCGGCCTGAATATTACGGAATACCCTGTTCCCATTGTGCCGGCGTTTCATTTTTCGTGTGGTGGAATTCTTACGAATCTTTATGGAAGGACAAATATTAACCGGCTTTTCGCGGCAGGCGAAGTGGCCTGCACCGGACTGCACGGCGCGAATAGGCTTGCCAGTACTTCTTTGCTGGAAGGATTGGTCTTTGGAAGGCAGATCGCTGATTTTATAACTGAGCACAGGGAACATTATCTCAATCTTGAATTTCCAGAGGTGCTCGATTGGATCGATACTGGCAACGAAGACATGATTGACCCGGCATTAATCAATCAGGACTGGAATTTGCTGAAGAATATGATGTGGAATTATGTCGGCGCGGTCAGGAATAAAAAGAGGCTGCGGAGAGCGATTATTGATTTGAATAATTTAAAAGAAGATGTGGAAAATTTTTACCGTGACGCGAAAGTGAATAAAAGTATCCTGGAGCTTCGAAACGCCGTCCAGACAGGGTTGATTGTCGCGCGGCAGGCTCTGGCAAATCGTGAGAGCATCGGGGCGCATTACCGGACGGATTAGGCAAAACTTTTCTTCTTTTTTTTCTGCTCATAAAGCAAATGGTCTGCCTGAGCCATTAACTCTTCCAATGAATTTTCAGTATTGTGATTGAAAGGAATAGCCCCAAAGCTCATGGAAAGCTGGTAAGGCTTTTGAGAACTTTTGTTATAAGCATCCGTATGTTTTTTTAACCGGGCCTGTATTTCTTCACTGATGCGTTGAGTAACATCAATGGAAAAAATTGTAAATTCATCGCCGCCCAAACGGGCGATAATATCAGTTCCCCGGAAAGTCTTTTCCAGTATCTCCGCGGTTTTCTTAATGGCTTCGTCGCCCTCATCATGTCCATAATTATCATTAATTTTTTTAAGCCCATCCAGGTCAATGAAAAAAAGCATTCCATGTCTTTTCATGCGCATAACCAGGTCCAGATTCTGCCTGGCCAGATAAATAAAGCCGCGCCGGTTATAAAGGCCGGTGAGTTCGTCTGTCTGGGAAAGATTGTTCAACTTCTGGTTTGATTCTTTCAATTCATCCAGGGCTTCTATCAGTTTTCTCTCCGCGTAGTTTCGTGCTCTGACCAGAAGAGAGCTCTTAATGGAACTGCTGATCTGGAGCCGGAGTGTTTCATAAATAGAGCCGTCTCTCGAGCCCAATTCAAAAATAATAAATCCAAATTGGTCTTCCAGTAAAAAAAGAGGCTTCATTACAAAAGTAAAACGCCTGTTTTTGGGGAATAAACCGGACGGTACCATGTTCCTGGATAAAAAATTTGTTTTGTCTTCATTTAAGGAAATCCTTCCGTTTTCATTATAAGCCATAATGAGTTTTGACCATTCGGGCATTTTCCATTTTTTCCCCTTTTCATGCTGAACCACATCGTTGTACATAGAAATATAGCTGCTTTTTATTCCCAAACGCGGCATTTCATTGCAAACGGAGCGTATCAATTCTTCCAGATGAAGGATGGAAATCAGCCGCTGAATTACATCGCTCAATAATAAGATGTGCCTCTCTGTTTCTACCTTATAGATGCCGTTTTTCAGTTGTGTCATTTCGGCCACGAGGACTCTGGATTTCTGGAAAAGAACCTCGAAATTTTTGACGCTTATCTTTTCTTTGATAAAAATGAGCGTTTCATGATAAATAAAAGTAATGATATTCTGCCAGAGAACGGGATCAAATTCGCCATTCATTTCGGTAATGATGATATCAATTAAATTTTGTAGAAATTGATTGGAAACAGTTTCATTTGCTTTTTCTTCCGAAAGAACACCGGCCAGATTGGAAACCCAGGACAAAATCTCTTCTTCTTTATAATGCGAACTTTCATGGGTTTCTAAAACCTGAGACATAATTTTTTTTATAGATTTTTTTAGATGAAACCGCTGGGAGAGGGAAATTTTCCCCTGGAAACTGGGGCCGCTGATTAAATTAACAGTCTGAGATAAGCAGCCGCAGGAAAGCCGCCGGATGAGCCGGGTAGGCAGAACTACGGATACAGGCGGTTCTTTGCCTTTTGCCAGATCTATCGCTAATTCAACGGATTTTTTCGCCTGTTCATAAAGCGGCTGGCGGATAGTGGATAATGGAGGAATGTGGAACTGCGCGTCCTCAATGTCGTCGAAGCCAATTACCAGCATATCTTTAGGTACATGCAGGTCGCGGGAGTATAAAAATTCTATCGCGCCGAGAGCCATCTCATCATTTGCCGCTACTACGGCATCGCACTTTACTTTTCTTCTTTCCAGAATAATCTTCATTGCCTCAAAACCAGAAGAGCGAGTGAAATTTCCCTGCGCTATTATTTCAGGGTCCATTTTGATCTGATGCGCTTCAAGAGTTTCTGTATAAGCCTGATATCTTTCCAGCGCTTCCTGATTGTTTTCTGTGCCCAGTATAAAAGCAATACGTCTACAGGAATGATCGCGGATCAAGTGTGTGATGGCTTCTTTCATCCCGCTTTTGTTGTCTACCAGTACACTGGTAATTCCATCCAATTTCCATGATAAACTGACCAGGGGAAGAGGGCCAAAAGACTGGTAAAACTCTTTAAAAGCCTCCGGGCTTATTTCATGGCTTAGAGCTCCTGAAGCCATGACAACCGCGTCTAAATTGTGCTTGTTAACCATGTCGTATATAGCGTTGTGCTGGTATTCATAACCGTATAGGGCATCTTTTCCCTTGCCGGGAAATATGATGAGATTGACATCCTTTTCTTCGGCCATATCCGCGGCCCCTTGCCAGATAAGATTGCAGTAGCCGTCCTCTAGCTGGTTGATCAAAAAGCCGATGGTCGGTCTTTTCCCATTGCGAAATAACTCCATGGTTTCATCCAAAATCAATAAATTCTTATGATAAGAATTACAGTATAATGAAAAAAAAATAAAAATCAAGGAAAAATTCGCTCTAGTGAAGAATCTATTGGCCCTAAGAGGGAACCACCCCTAACCCCTCCTAAAATAGGAGGGAAACTAATTTTTTTCAAAGTTTCACTCAGAATGACAGCCTTTTGACAGTTTTTAGAACTGCCCTTATAATAATAAATCGCAGAGGAGAAAAAATGGATTTTGATGCGGAAATAAAGGAAACCCTGATCCCTTTTTATAGCCGGTTTCCTATAGCGATTGTGAAGGGGAAAAAGCATTGGGTTTGGGACAACGAGGGGAAGCGTTATCTGGATTTTACTTCCGGGATATCTGTTGTCAATTTTGGCCATGCGAATTCTGTGGTTAACCGCGCTGTTATCCGTCAAATCAAGAGAATATCTCACATTTCCAACCTTTTTATTATTCCGCCGCAGATGGGCCTGGCCTGCAAAATTTCACAAAAGGCTTTTCCTGGAAAGGTTTTTTTCTGCAACAGCGGTGCGGAAGCCAATGAAGCGGCTATAAAGATAGCGCGGCTTATGGGCAACGCTAAAAAGCCGGGGAAAAATAAGCTCCTGGCTCTGGAAGGCTCTTTCCATGGCAGGACAATCGCGGCTATCAGCTTGACCGGGCAGGGAAAGTACAAAAAAGGTTTTGAGCCGCTTCTGGCTAATATAGATTTTGTTGAAGCGGATAATATTTCGAGTCTGAAAAAAAAGTTTGATGAAAGTGTCTGTGCCCTGTTTTTGGAAGCAGTGCAGGGCGAGGGCGGGATCCGGATGCTGAATAAGAAATTTGTGAAAACCGCTGCGGAGCTTTGCCGAAAGAACGATGCGCTCCTGGTTTTTGACGAGATTCAAGCTGGAATGGGCAGGACCGGCCATTACTTTGGGTATCAAAATTTCGAAGTTTCTCCTGATATCATAACACTCGCGAAGTCTTTAGGTAATGGATTTCCTATTGGGGCTGTTCTGGTAAAACCCGAGATAGCGGATAAAATGGCTCCCGGTATGCATGCATCCACATTTGGCGGCAATTTTCTGGCTTGTGAAGCGGGAATAGCGGCCCTTTCCTTGCTGAATGAAAAGCTGATTTTAAGGATCAATGAAATGGCCTCTTGTTTTAAAAGCGGGCTGGAAAGATTAAAAGAAGAATTTCCAGAAAAGCTTCATGAAATCCGCGTTTATGGCCTTATGATTGGGTTAGATCTGGATGGAAAATGCCCGGTAAAAGAGGTTGTTGAAGGACTGATAGAGAGAAAGGTATTGGCGCTTCGTGCCGGTGAAAATACGCTTCGTCTTCTGCCGCCTTTTACGATAAGCAGGAAAGAAATTGATGTTTTTATGACAGCGCTTAAGGAAGTTTTAAATTCTTTTTAGATTGCTTTTTATAAAAATAAATTTGACATTTACGTAATAGCATTATATATTTGTACGTAGAGGTCGGGGTATGAATACAAAATTGACTCTTAATATGGATCGCATTATTATTGAAAAAGCTAAAATGTACGCGCGAGTTCAGCGCAAGAGCCTGTCAAAAATTGTTGGAGAATACCTCAGGTCTTTATCTTCCGAGAAAACTAAAAACAATAATTTAAATAAACAGCTGGCGCCTATCACTAATGAATTAATTGGAATGATCAGAATAAAGCAAGGATCAAATGAAAAATATGATGAAATATTAAGTAAAGCTTTATTGGAAGATTATGAATGAGAGAAAAACTGTTTTTTGACTCGGATGTGATTCTTGATATCGCGACAAATAGAGAACCTTTCAGTGTGCCCGCGGCTGTTTTGTTAAGTAAAATTGAGCAAAAAGAATATGGAGGGTATACTTCTTCAACGGTTATCACCAATGTTTATTATGTTCAAAGAAAACTGGAATCTCATAGTAAATCTATTCAGTTTATAAAAAAATTAAGATTGATACTTAAAATATTGGCAGTGGATGATGAAATTATTCAGAAAGCCTTAGAATCTTCTTTTAAGGATTTTGAAGACGGGATTCAATATCAGACAGCTTTAAAACACAGGGTGGATTTTTTTATCACTAGAAATATTGAGGATTATAAAAAATCCAGAATTGCTTATTATACGCCGGAAGAATTTTTAAGTTTTACCAGTATAAGAAATAGGGCGGATTTTGTATGAAAAGTTCCCCGTTTTCAAAGGGGGCATAAATACGAATTTTCCCCTTAAAAGGGGGGAGAAAAAGAAGGAGAAATTATGAAAATCGGTGTAATTGGCTGCGGTAATATGGGGAAAGTCCTTGTAAAAGGGATGCTTCATTCTATAAAACTTTCAGAGGATATTTTTCTTTTTGATGTAGATTCTTCTAAAGCGCAGAAGCTTTTAAAATCGGGCAAAGTCTCTGTCATGAAGAGCGCGCGCGATTTGATAGAAAAAAGTGATTTTGTGCTTCTGGCTATTAAACCTCAGGATGCCGCTGCTTTCTTAAAAGAAAACGCGAAGGCTATAGATGGGAAAAACAAAGTATTAATATCGATTGCCGCGGGATTAAAGACAGAGTTTTTTCGTGAATTCGTAAAGAAAACCCCGATCGCGCGCGTGATGCCGAATACGCCGGCAGTGGTGGGAAAAGCGGCATCCGCTATTTATTTTGCGGGAAAATTTACAGCCGCTCAGAAAGAAGGAGTGCTTTCGATTTTTCAAGCTTCCGGCCTGGCTGTAGAAGTCAAGAAGGAAGACTGGCTGGACGCTGTAACAGGCCTCTCCGGGTCAGGGCCTGCCTATGTGTTTACTTTTATCAATTCACTCGCGGACGGCGCAGTGCTGGAAGGCCTGCCCCGCGATATTGCTAGAAAGCTGGCTGTCCAGACTGTGCTGGGTTCGGCCGAACTTGCCGCTTCTTCTCTGGAAGAAGGGGTCCATCTGGAAGAGCTCAAAGACCAGGTGACTTCGCCGGGAGGAACCACAGCGGCCGGGCTATATGCCCTGGAAAAAGGAGGTTTCCGTGCTTCGGTTATCGAGGCTGTCCGGGAAGCCGCCAAACGCTCGCGTGAATTGGGAGGGAAATAATGTTTGCCTTGATTTTCAGTGTTCTTTATATCGCGGTTCAGATTTATGAATATATTTTCATGGCCTATATTATCCTGGGCTTTTTCCCGATTGATGAAAATAATTTTTTTGTCAAAATGATACGAAGCGTTTGCGAACCTCTTTACCGCAATTTGCTGCGTTTTTTGCCCCCTCTTCGCTTTGGAATGATGGATTTCTCGCCGATTTATGTGTTTGTTTTTTTATACATTGTGGAATATATTCTTCGAAGATTAGCCCAGATGTTCTAACAACCCCCCAGCCCCTTTTTTTAAGGGGGAGGATTTTTATGATTATAGAAAAAGAAGGGTTTTTATTAGTCGATATTAAGGTGATTCCAAAAAGCTCTGTCAATAAGATTGAAATAAAGGAAGATCAAATCCGCCTAAAAGTAACGGCGCCGCCTGTAGCGGGAGAGGCAAATGCCGCGGTCATAGATTTTTTGTCTAAAAAACTTTCCGTTCCAAAAAAAGACATTTCCATACAAAGAGGCCAGAATTCAAGGGTGAAGATGATCTGCATTAAAGGCCTGAAAAAAGAGGCTTTCTATGCCGCGGTTTAGAGCAGAAGCCAATTTTAAGCCTTCCGGAGATCAGCCTCAGGCGATCGAAAGCATTACCCGAAATTTTCTGGAAGGGATAACACAGCAAACGCTATTGGGAGTGACCGGTAGCGGCAAGACTTTTACCATGGCGCATGTAGTAGAAAATCTTCAACTCCCGACATTGGTGATGTCGCACAACAAGACCCTGGCGGCCCAATTGTACCGTGAGTTTAAAGATTTCTTTCCCGAAAATGCCGTGGAGTACTTTGTTTCCTATTATGATTATTACCAGCCGGAGGCTTATGTGCCTCAGCGTGACCTTTACATTGAAAAGGACGCTCAGATTAATGACGAGATAGACCGCATGCGTGTCTCGGCTGTCACGTCGTTATTAGACCGGAAGGATGTGCTGGTGGTCGCTTCGGTTTCATGTATTTATGGATTGGGCGCGCCTACGGATTATAAAGAGCTGGTGCTTTTTTTGAAGAATGGTTTGAAGGTTAGCCGGGATGATGTCATCCGTCACTTAGTCCGCATTCAATATGAAAGGAGTGACTTTGATTTAAATCGAGCCGCTTTCCGGGTAAAGGGCGACATTCTGGATATTCATACAGCCTATTCTCATGAAGTAATCCGCGTAGAATTTTTTGGCGATGAAGTGGAATCCATTAAAAGACTTCATTTTCTCACCGGCAAACTATTGTCCGGCCTTGACCAGGTCGCGATTTATCCTGCCAAGCTTTTTTTGACTACGGACAGCAAACTTAAAACCGCCCTGGATTCAATCAATGAAGAGCTGGAAAAGCGGCTTATCGATTTGCGGGCTCAGGGCAGGGAAATAGAGGCTTACCGGCTGGAATCCCGTACGCGGTATGATTTAGAAATGCTTCAGGAAATTGGTTTTTGCAAGGGTATAGAAAATTATTCCCGGCATCTTTCTTTACGCAAGCCGGGCGAAAGGCCTTTTGTGCTGCTGGATTATTTCCCGGATGATTTTTTAGCAATTCTTGATGAGTCACACCAGACGATCCCGCAGATTGGCGGAATGTACAATGGAGATCAGTCCAGAAAGCAGACGCTGGTGGATTTTGGTTTCCGGCTTCCTTCCGCTCTGGATAATAGGCCTTTACGTTTTGAAGAGTTTGAGGGTTTATTAAAAAAAGTGCTTTATGTTTCTGCGACTCCTTCGGATTATGAGCTTTCTCATGGAAAGGCGGTGGTCGAGCAGATCATCCGGCCGACGGGACTCGTTGATCCCGAAATAGAAGTGCGCCCGACGCTGGGGCAGATTGACAATATTATTTTAGAGATTCGGGAAAGGATCAAAAATAAAGAAAGGGCTATTATTACTACGCTGACGAAAAAAATGGCAGAGGATCTGGCTGACTACCTTTCAGAGGCAAATTTAAAAGTCTCTTATCTCCATTCGGAAGTCGAGACGATTGAGCGCGTGGAGATTCTGAAAAAATTGCGCATGGGCATTTTTGACGTGCTGGTGGGGATAAACTTACTGCGGGAAGGGATAGACCTGCCCGAAGTTTCTCTGGTGGTGATTCTGGACGCGGACAAAATGGGTTTTCTCCGGTCGGCCCGCTCGCTCATCCAGATCATTGGCCGGAGCGCCAGAAATGTGAATGGAAAAGTCATTATGTACGCGGACCGGGTGTCGGATTCTATGAAAGAAGCCATTGATGAAACTAAAAGAAGAAGAGAAATCCAGGTTGAGTACAATCAAAAGCATGGTATTACCCCAAGGACGATTCAAAAAGAGATCACGGATTTATTGGAAAGGAAGATTGTTGAGGAAGAAAAAGAAGAGAATTTGATCAAAGAATATGAAAGGAAATACCCGGACAAGAAAAAACTCACAGCGGAGCTGGAAAAGCTGATGTACCATTACTCGGAAAACCTCGAGTTTGAGAAGGCGGCGCAGACAAGGGATAGGATAGAGGAATTGAAAATAAAAGGGAAAGGATAAGTGGATTATTTTGACGATTTCCAGCTTTATCTTTCTTATGAAAAAAAATTGGCTAAAAATTCCATTGCGGCTTATTTGAGTGATTTACAGGAATTTCTGTCTTTCCTGGGCGAGAGCGTTTTTATTGAAAAAATCAAAAAAGAACATCTTCTGGAGTTTGTCATTAGTCTCCATGAAAAGGAAATTTCCAATCGCAGTGTCGCCAGGAAGATTACCAGTTTGAAGGCCTATTTTTATTTTCTACTCAAGCTCGAAAAAATAGAGGAAAATCCTATTGAGCTTCTCGAATCTCCTCAGTACCTCAAAAAATTACCGAACTACCTTTCTATTGAGGAAGTGGAGGCGTTGATCACTGCCGTCAGGGAAAATGAGACCATTTCTGATATCCGGGATTCCTGCATTATAGAAACGCTTTATTCCTGCGGGCTCAGGGTGTCTGAGCTTTGCGGCGTCAGAATAGGGGATATCGCTTTTGAAAGCGGCATTATCCGGGTGTTCGGCAAGGGAAGTAAGGAGAGGGTTGTGCCGATAGGTCATCGGGCATTAGCGGCAATAAAAAAATACCTGGTTTATAGAAAAGAACAATTGGCGCGGAAAATTAACTCGGATTTTTTATTTATTTCCAGGTTGGGGAAACCTCTTTCCCGGGTTTCAGTCTGGTCGATCCTGAAAAAACGCGCCGCTCTCGCCGGAATAGAAAAAGAAATCACGCCCCATACGCTTCGGCATAGTTTTGCCACGCATCTGATAACGAACGGCGCGGATATCCGCGCCGTTCAGGAGATGCTGGGGCACTCCGATATATCTACTACTCAGATTTACACCCATGTTTCTACTCAGCTCCTCAAGGATACTCATCACAAGCACCATCCGCTGGAAGAGTAAATCCTATTCTGGTATCACAGATTTCTGTTAACCAATGATCCGCACCCCGTATTGACTATACTGGCTGTCTGTAGTTACTATAGCAGATGATAGGGCAAGCGCTGTAGCAATGATAAAACGATCGGCAGGGTCTTTATGGTAAAACGGCAATTTATTGGCACTACAAGCGATCGAAATATTTACAGGAATACTGATCAGCGAGTGTTTATCTATCGCGGCATTGTACCATTCTTCAGCATCCATAGGCAAGATCAATTCTTTTCTTGTAGCTTTAAGGCTTATCTCCCAGGCGGAAATATCAGAGACGTAAACCAGTGATGCCCGGTCAATGGCAGAAAGAGCGTTTTTTGAGAGCTTACTATCCCCGCTAACCAACCATAGCAGGGCGCAGGTGTCCAATACCAATGTCTTGTTAAACATGGGCCCACTCCTTTTCAGTGGGTTCAGCTGGATCATACTTAATCTCTATGTTCTTTATTTCTTTGTGTAAAGCGATTCGGCTTTGGAAAGACACTGGTATTATTTCAGCAACCGGCACCCCATGTTTAAGAATAATATACTTATCTCCTTTATGCTCTACAGATGACACCAGTGAAGAAAAATGAGTTTTGGCTTCATTTAAACTAATAGAAATCATAAACCCTCCAAAAAACAACCAATATGACTAATAGTAACCAATATGACTAAATATGTCAAATGTATTGGCTGGATGTTTAAGGTTTCTAAATGAAAAAGCTCAAAAGGCGCGGAGCCTGATCCGCAGGAGAAGCTCCGCGCTTTTTTACTATTCTTCTTATTTTGCTTTATAATATTAATATAAAAAGGCGTTTCGACCAGCATTGGAAGGTAATTTGCTGAACCCAATAGAACGCTGATGGCACGGATTGAGCGGATTAAACGGATTTTACTAATCTGCTCAATCCTATAAATCCGTTTAATCCGTGGTCTATTGGGATTGGTATTAAAAGTTTTTGATAACAATACAAAAATAAATGTGGAGGAAAGTCAATGGAAAAGAGAATTTTAGCGCGAGGCGCTGTTTTCGTAGGAGTTCTTCTTGTATTATCGCTTCTCTCCGCCTGTCATGCTTTCGAAATGTTTTCCGAAAAATGGCCGCCGGATCGGAAGTCCAGCAGTTCATCGCCCAGCGTTGTCCAAGAAGATTTTACCAAATACACCAGTAATCCTATCTTGTCTGCGACAGAAGCCTGGGAGGGTATAGGGTTAGGGGAATGTTCTATTATACTTGACAGCGGTATCTTTAAAATGTGGTATAGGGGAGGAGATTTAGCAAACGGACAGATTGGTTATGCTACTTCTACGAATGGTTTAAATTGGACAAAGTATGGAGGAAACCCTGTTATAACAAATATTTCGGGCGTAGATTCTATTACTTGTCCGTATGTTCTGAAAGTAGGACTGGCTTATTATTTATATGCTATTAAGGGTTCAAGTTTATATCGATGGACCAGCTCGGATGGGATTGTTTGGGCAATTGATAATAGTGGTTCTTCAGTATTGTCTCAAGGTTTGGGGTGGGATGCTTATGTTATTTGTAATGCAGCTATATTATATGAGGCAGGAGAGACCTATCCCTGGAAAATGCTTTTTGAGGCAACAGGTACAAATGCAACTCAAATAGGCTATGCCTATTCTTTGGATGGTTTAAACTGGATAAAATCTGTTTCAAATCCTGTTTTATTACATATTGGTAGCGGGTGGAAAGCAAATGCTACAGGGACTCCTGAATTAATTAAAATAGAGGGTGTGTATTATGCTATTTATGGTGGGCATAAAATGGGATGGTCAATTGGTATATCACGATCTCTAGATATGATTACTTGGACAGACGCCTTAAATAATCCTGTTATAGAAACAAATGATCTATGGGAAGGGAATGAAGCTTGCGATCCCAGTATAGTATATGATGTAACCGGGAAAACATATAAAGTGTATCTATATTATAGAGGAGACTACAGTAAATTAGGTGTGGCTACTTTACAAAATATAAATTTAAAAACATATTTAGATAATCATTTTAATTGAAAGGGTGGAATAAAAAAACGGCGCGGATTTCCGCGCCGTTCAAAACACTATCACTGAAAGAAAGATTTTATCAGGGAATCAGGCTGATTTCATCGATATAAAACTTTCCTTCACAATAGTTTGTGCCTGATCCTGTTGCCCCCAGCTTCATCTTTAGCTGCTTGACATGCGCCCAGTCAAACGAAAGGTTTGTGTTTGTGTTGCCATCATTGGGGTCGTAATTAAAGCGGTCAACGAGATAGTCATTCCATGGCTCCGCGGGAGTATGCCACGGATTCCAGATCAAATTGACCTCATACCACCCATTCATAGTGTTTGTATTCGTAGAAGAATCCCAATTCCACCTTGCTGTTCCGCCGCTATTCAGATAGCCATGGGAATCCCAGACCGCATGAACGCCGTTTGTGTTAGCGTTGGTCTGCGTGTCTTCCAGAATCAAAGAGAATTTTACATTTGAGATATCTTCTCCTATTAAATGAAACCTAATCTTTGAATAATTGGTTAAACTCATCGGAGCCCAGTTTGTTCCTCCTGTGAGAAGCTTTTCCATGGACTCGCCGCATGAGCCGATAAAATAATTACTGAGAATACTGCCGCTGACGCATAGGCTTTTGACGCTTCCATTGATCACGGTATTCGTGTTCGTAATGATAAAACCGCAGACAGCCCCGTCGCTTCCCAGGCTTGTCCACCAACCCGCGCTAGATAGAACGCCTAATGAGTAACTGTCAAAATCAACCAGGGTCTTTGAACAAACGGATGAGGAACTGCTTGAATTATTGCCGCCTCCCGGCGTATCAACCGTGTTCGCGCTGCAGGAAAGCAATCCCATCAAGATTGCTGTGCAGACACAAAGCGATGCTATTCTGGTCATCATCTTTAACCTCCATTATTTCTGTTATCTTGGTATCAGCATCATTTCGTCAATTATATAGACTTCACCCCCACCGTTGCCGTAGTGAGAGCCACCAACAGCGCTTAGGTCAAACTTAAAAGCGACGACATTCTGCCAGTCAAATTGGGTTCCATCCTGCCTGCCATTATACATATCTCTGCAGAACATATTGGTCGTGCCTAAAAAAACGCTTTGATTGGTGTTTGTGTATTCCAGGTTCACCTCAAACCAGCGGTCGCCTGGGAAAGACCAGATATTTGTATAATTGTGTGTTGACCAGGTCGCTACTACCGCACTATTATCATTGAGAATATTAGTTCTTTGATTGTCTACAAATTTTACAGACAATACGGTAGAAGCATCCTGAGTTAAATAATGAACATAAAATCTAATTTTTGAATAAGGTGTTAGATCAACTGGCAGATAACTACCTGTTCCACCGGGTATCAAGCTATCCACGCTGGTACCCAGTGTACCGATCCAATAAGAATAGTCAGTAACACGTCCGTTAATATAAAAAGCATTTCCATTGGTTCTGCCGGGAGCTTGATAAGTATTGGTTACCCATGCGTAAAAATACCCGCCGGGGCTTGAGTTTGTGGATGACCACCAGATAGCGGGCAATGTGCCGACAGTGTTGTTGTCAAAATTATCAAACCAGATAGCTCCGGATAGAAAAGAGATTGTATTGGTGGCACTGACTTTTCCCGTCAGGTCTTTCGCGAATGCCTGGATAGTATGAATGCCGCTGGATAAATTCAGGTTGGTTGACCAATTGGCCGTATTGGAGACAACGCCGAAAGCGCCGGCGTCTACGGATAAATATACATTGCTGACTTCTATATCATCGCTCGCGGTGCCTGTCACTGTAAATGCGCGGTTGGTAAAACTCGCGTCCTGCAGAGGGCTGGTAATGCTGTTTGAGGGCGCCGCTGTGTCAATCCTCACAATTATCTGGCTTGGACTGCCGGCAAAGCTGTTTGTGTTTACAGCATAAGCCCGTATGGTGTGAAACCCGCCGCTCAAGGTTACATTTGTGTTCCAGTTCTCCGTGCCGTTTACCAGGCCGTAATTTCCGCCATCAATCGATAAATAAACGCTTTCGACAGGAGTGGATCCATTAGAGTGAGCCTCTCCGGAAATAGTAAAATTGGAGTTTACGAGCTCATTATTATTGGGAGAGGTAAAGGAAATACTGGGCAGGGAGCTGTCAGCGATGAGAGATAGCTGAACGGTAGAACTGACATTGCCTGCCTGGTCTTTAGCGTATACTTCAATGATATGGGAGCCGTTGGATAAAGCAAGATTTGTTACCCAATTCGTAAGGCCGGTGATGCTGACCATCTGGAAGGTATTACTATCCAGAGAAATATAAACTCCTTCAATGGCTCTGTCATCCGACGCAAAGCCAAACAGGCTAAGGTTAGTATAAACAACCTGGCCATTTGTGGGAAAAGAGATCATGAATTGGGGAGGAGTAGTGTCCGGTACAGGTGAAGTTTCAATCTTTTTATTTTCCAGGGTGCTTGTACAAGAAAAGACTAAAATAAATAATACCACCCATAAAAGGGAAACAATCATCGCTTTTTTATTATTCATAAACAGCTCCTTTCCCCACCTATTTGATAAAAAAAGCCCTCTATCCAAAACTTTCTTTGTTATTTCAATTTATTTTGACCCAGTCATAGCTGGCGTATATTGGCGCACTGTAACTAAAATCCCCAAGCCAATTAGTAACTGTGGAGTCCCCATTCCATAAATTCATCATAACCCTTCCTGAATGTGAAGGGAGGGTTCTACTGCTTCCAGTAACGGTATAAACTTTGACCCCGTCGACATACCAGCTGATCGATTTTGAGCTCCAGACAAATTTATAATTGTGGTAGTCTGAGGACGCGTCAAAACCGAGGTTAATTGTTTTTTCATGCCCGCCGACTCCATTAACATAATAATTGACTTGAATTGATGAAGAATTAGAACCGATAAATTCTATGTCAATTTCATCCCAGGGTTGATTGTCGACTGGCCCTGTGTAAGTAAAGAACGAACCTGCTACAATACCGGAAATTTTTGCCGGTTTAAATCTTGCTTCAAAAGAACCATAACTATACAGATTGAGCGACTTCAGCTCTCCTGAAGTGTAAGCGTAACCGCCATTAGGGGTATTGTCCAATGCGATGTTCATCGTGCTATTGGAATAAGTAATGTGATCTGACATCCAACAGCAGTTAAAGGGGCTGCCGTTGCCGTAACCTGAGCTTGTGGACCAGACCGCTGAGTTAAAACTGGAGAACTCATCGTAAACACTGGCAGAAGGTTTTCCCATAATCGTATTAGCATTGTCAATACTTGCTCCATCCTGATCCTGCCCTACAATCGAACATCCGCATACAAGCGCAAAAGAAGCGGCTATAAGAATTCCTGACAACCTTTTTACTCTCATGTTTCTCTCCTGTAATTTTCCCCCTAACCACCTTAAAAAATTATTTATCCCTTTCTACTATATATTACGTCTTGCACCCCTAAAAAGTGAAATTTTTTAAAAAAAATTAAGGTATTTCAACGGTGTTCAAAACCTTCTCTATCAAATTTTCTTCCGTAATTCCCTCTGCTTCCGCTTCAAAGCTGAGTATAATTCTATGCCGGAGAATATCATAAGCGACGGCTTTTATGTCTTCGGGTATCACGTAGCCCCTTCCGTCAAAGGCGGCTTCCGCTCTGGCCGCTCTGACAAAATTGATCGAAGCGCGGGGAGAAGCCCCATATTTCACAAGGCCTTTTTCCTGCTCCCGGGTGGCATGGACTATCGCTACGATATAATCAAATATCTTTTCATCTACATAAATTTTCTCGATAAATTTCTGAAGATCGATGATTTCCGAGGCGGAAGCGCATTTTTTTGGTTCCGGATAAGTAAGGCCGCTCATCCGGTGAATGATGCGCTTTTCTTCCAGAACGGAAGGATAAGAAAGAAGAATTTTCATAAAGAACCGGTCAGTCTGCGCTTCGGGAAGAGGATAGGTGCCTTCCTGCTCAATGGGGTTTTGGGTCGCCATAACAAAAAATGGATCAGGAAGGGTGTATGTCTGCTCACCGATTGTCGCTGTCTTTTCCTGCATAGATTCTAATAGGGCTGACTGTACTTTTGACGGGGCGCGGTTGATTTCATCGGCCAGGACAAAGTGGGAGAATATAGGGCCATGCTTCACGTCAAATGTGCCTTTATTTTGATTGTAGATGAGAGTGCCTCGAATATCGGCGGGCAGCATATCCGGTGTAAACTGGATGCGCTTAAAATCCATCCCCAGAATCTGGGCAAGGGTTTTAATCGCGAGCGTTTTCGCCAGGCCCGGGACACCTTCCAGCAGTAAATGACCGCCGGATACCACGCAGGACATCATTCGATTTAAAAGATTTTCCTGTCCGACGATTACTTTTTGGAACTCCGTTTTTATTTTCTCGACAATTTTTATCTTCTCAGCGGCTTCTTCTGTAAGCCTTTTTATTTCAGCATCCATTGGTTTCCCCTTATTAAAATTATAGCATGCCTGAAACTGAAAATCAAACAATCGAATAATTCCCAATTTTCCAAAAGCGGCGTGTGTTCCCGCGCGCAAATCCCCCTAACCCCCTTTAAAAAGGGGGAATTATTACAAACAATCATCCATAAATTTTTTGATATTAAAACTTTGCAAAAAAAAGCCGAAAATAAAAAGGATATAAAATAAAAGCAGGAATAAAGATGATAAAATACTTGTTGTTATTATTTTTTAACGGGGCGGCTTTTTATATACTTCTGGTTTTCTCTTTCGGCAGCGGCGGATTAATGGATAATATCCGAAAGACCCATAAAATTTATGTTCTGGAAAGAGAGAAAATTTCGAATCAGCTGGAACTGGAAGACCTGAAGGCAAAACTGAGCCATTTGAAGTCTTTGAAATCGCCGGACAACCATCTGCTAGCCCTATACGGCAGAAAAGGGGATAATACTATCCTGTTTAAATTTTCAGAAAATCAGGAAGAAAAAAACAAAGCCCTGCTTCAAGAAAAAATGGAAATTTATTTTCCGATTTATGCTTCTATTATAATTGTCGTTCTTGTTATTATTAGCGGCAACATTGCCCTTTTGTGGAATTTTAGAAAAAGGCGCCATGGATGAATATTTATTTGTTGGGGTACAGAGGAAGCGGCAAAACCACTCTGGGAAAAGCGCTTGCCCGGGAGATGGGGCTTCTTTTTGTAGACAGCGATGAAATGGTAGTGAAAAAAGCAAATGCTTCTATTCCTGAGATCTTTGAAAGACAGGGAGAAAGCGGTTTTAGAGAAAGGGAATCGGAGGTTTTGAAAGAAATAGCTTCGAGTGGCCATCAGGTTGTCTCTACCGGCGGGGGAATTGTGCTTCTCGAAAAGAACAGGGAACTGATCAGAAAAACCGGGAGAAGCGTCTATCTTTTTTCAAAACCGGAGACAATTTATCAGCGGATTTACGGCGATAGAAACAGGCCGGCGCTTTCAGGCCTTTCATTAAAGGAAGAGATTGTCGCCAATATTGAGGTTAGAGCGCCTTTTTACGAGGAGCTGTCAGATTTAAAGGTTGATACGGAAAGGTCGGTTTTAGAATGTGTCAAAGAAATAAAAGATAAAATGGGGCTGAAAATATGAAAATTTACCGGATTTTACAGTTTTCTTTTCTGGCCTTGGCGGGCTTGTTTTTTATCGCGATACTTTTTTATGAAAACTCAAAGGGTTATTATCATTCTTATGAGAATAGCCCTATTTTCAAAGAATGGGCAAATATTTATGAACCGGCTAAAGAAACATTGTTATCTGATCCTTACCAGAAAAATGTTTTAGCAAAAGCTACTCAGTCAAAAGAGAATTTTAAAGCGGTCTTCTACTCCATTTTTTCCAGAGTCTCCAATCTGGTAAACGTGAAAATTTTTTATGACAATATCTTTATTTTAATGGTATCGGGAAAAATGGAAACAATGAATCAATTTGTCAGTGAATATTTTTCAAAGCTGCCGTCTTTTCGGGACATTGTTTTGATTGATAAAGAAAGGAATATTATTTATCAGTACAATAACACCAGTTTTGTAGCGGATTATTTAAAGCTTTCCAATAATATTGAAGTGCGTTTTTTCGGCGAAGATTATGGTTTTTTGCAGAATTACGAGGATTCTACTCTGGATTATCAGCTTCAGGCGGCCATTCTTTTTGAAAATTCTTTTATTGTCAGCAATTTGAGCAGGATTGATTTCCCTGCTTTCTTTTATATGAACGGCAAGTTTTATCGAAACTCTGCGGTTATGCCGGAAGGGGCGGCGGAGATAGGGAGCGAAATGAAAAATGAGCAAAAATTGTCTTTTGGAATAAATACCCTCGAAATAGTACCGGTTTATTTAAACGGCAGTTATCTGGGGACGCTGGGGATTAGTTATCCCAGCCGTACAATTGGCAGTGTGCTGTGGATATTAGTGAAAATTTTATTGGGAATTTTTACTATTGTTGTCTTATTTGTTTTAAATATTTTCCTGAAAAATGGGTTTAAGCTAGCCGAAATGAAATGGAGAGCTATGCGGCGGGAAAAGATAAACAAGACAAAGAAAGAAGCGGAAACGGAACAAGATCATCAAAGAAACCTGGACTGGATAGAAAGTTATGTTCAAAAAAACGAGGGAAAAGAATGATGAAAATAGTATTGATTTTGCTTTTCGCGTTTTCTGGAGCCTACTCGCTGGATTGGTCCAGAAATGATGTTTTCAAATTTACTCCCAGCCGAGTTAGTAATTTTGACGGTTTATTGGATTATGAAAATATTGAAATCAACCCTTATTATTTAACTTTTTCGGCAGGCAGCAATTCCTGGTTTCGAACGGCTGATATTGAAGTGGGCAGCAATTATGTCCTTTCTACTCTTTTCGTTAATTTAGATATAACAAACAACTGCCTTTCTATGAATAATACCAATTCTTATGTTGTATTAAAGATCAAAGACAGCCGAAATGACAGAGTGATTCAGGAAAAGGCTTTTGTTACTTCCGGATCGCTTACCCTGTCCAACGTGTTTAACAAGCAAATTTATATCTGGGCGGAGCTCTACGGAGAAGGGATCCAGATTTATTCATTTGGGCTATCCCGTATGCCGGAAGTCATTTTACAGAAAAAAGAGACAGCGCTGTCGCCGCTTCTTCTTTTTTATGGGGAAGAGAATCTTTCGATTGATTTCACACTTCATTTTCCAGCTTTCTTAGATATTATTATCTTTAATTCACAGGGAAAAATTGTTGACAATCTGGCCAGCCAACAGTTTTTTAAAGAAGGCCGCTACAAAATTCAGTGGAATCCAGCCTATTGCGCGTCAAAGTTCTTAATCTCGGGAAGCAACTGGGTTTATTTTAAAGTCCGTTCCGTGGATGGAAAAGAAAGCGAAATCACCAGGAAATTTAGTTTATCGATTTCTTTGCGGTAATTTTTACTTTTAAGTAAAATAAAGCTCATCAGGGAAGGTTTATCTTCCGTTTTATTTCCATCGAGGGTTAGCCTGTGATGTTGTTTGTTTTTTTATATGCCTTTGCTTTTTTTATCTCGGCAACTATGGGGGCGGTAGTTCTGGTTCTGGATCGAAGGTCGTTTTTGAACAAGCTCTTCTTTATTATGGCACTGGGATATGCCTGGTGGACTCTCAACTCAGCTTTTATGATTTCGGCACCGGATAAAGATGCTGTCTGGTTCTGGTATAAAATGTGTTTCCCGGGGATCATTGTAGTTACCGCTTTCTCTCTGCATTTTTTTCTTTTGTTGACAGGCCGGAAAAAGTTGCTGGCTTACTGGTGGACCTATTTACTGATTTATGTCCCGCCTCTCCTGATCTGCTTGCAGGAAATAAGAATTCCTCTTGCTGTAAAAGATTTTGTGCTGACAGACTGGGGCTGGGCGGCGATCACACGATCAAGCGATTTACATCTCCCGGTTTTTCAGGCTTATGTATCCTTTGTGAGCTTGCTTTCTTTGCTCATAGTCTTTCTCTGGTTTCTTACCTCAAAGAATAAACTGAATAAAAAACAGGGCAAAATCATTCTGTTTTCGGCCTTAGCCACTGCGGTTCTCAGCCAATTAATGGACTATGGAATCCCTACCATTACCGGATCGAAGATGCCGCCATTCGGAAACATACTGAGCGCTATTTATTATATTGGCGTCCTTTATTCTATTGCCAAGTATCGATTGATGGTGCTTACCCCCGCCTCGGCATCGGAGGATATTTTGCAGACTATGGCGGACGCGCTTCTTCTGGTTGGTTTGGATGGTAAAATACAGGAAATTAATGACTCCTCTAGAAAAATATTAAGAAGAGAAAGAATGGAGCTGATTGGAAGGGAAGTAGCGGAGCTTTTCCCAAAGGGCAATATTTTTGAACAGGACATTATCTCTCATTTGATAGAGAGCGGCCCGATTCATAATTATGAGATTGATTTTTCTGTAAAAACAGGAGAAGTAGTGCCGCTTAGTATTTCCGTTTCTCCCGTAATTGACAGGAACCAGCAATGCATAGGCGTGGTTTCCATCATGCGGGATATCACGGAGAGAAAACAGGCCGAAGAGAGGCTTTATCATTTAGCGCACCATGATCCGTTGACCAAGCTGCCGAACCGCCTGCTTCTCCATGCGCGCCTCGAAATGGCTATACAAAGAGCGCGGCGGTACAAAAATTTTGTCGGCGTTTTGCTCATTGATCTGGATCATTTTAAAAAAGTAAACGATACTTTAGGCCATGATTATGGGGATTTATTGCTTCGATCGGCTTCGGATAGGATTGATTCCTGCCGCCGGGAAAGCGATACAGTGGCGCGAATGGGCGGAGATGAATTTATTGTGATTTTGACCGATCTGGTAAAAGTGGAGTCTGCGCAAATAGTGGCAAAGAGAATTGTTGAAGCTTTTTCTCCCCCTTTTCAATTAAGCGATCAAGAAATTTACATCACTCCGAGCATTGGGATTAGCGCTTTTCCAAAAGACGGTGAAAGCATCGAGTATTTATTGAAGAGCGCGGATATAGCCCTTTACCATGCGAAAGAAGAGGGTAGAAATAATTTTCAATTCTTTAAGCCTGTTATGAAAGACGAGACGGATAAAAAGTTAAACATAGAAATAGGGCTGCGAAAAGCCCTTCAAGACAATGAGTTTGTTCTGCACTATCAGCCTTTGTTTGACATGGAAAAAGGCGAAGTGGCTGGATTTGAAGCTCTGATCAGATGGCAGCACCCGGAAGCAGGGCTGGTCTATCCAACGGAATTCATTGGCCCCTCGGAATCCAATGGCCTGATTGTTCAGATTGGCGAATGGGTAATCAGGACAGCATGCCGCCAGAACAAAAGATGGCAGGAAACTCTTGGGCTTTTTGTGCCTATTTCCGTAAATGTTTCTTTGCTTCAATTTCAACAGTTTGATTTATATGAGAAAGTCTTACAAATTTTAGAGGAAACGAAAATGGAGGCGGCTTATCTCAATCTTGAAATCACTGAAAACATAGCCCTTGCCCATGAAGAAAAAGTTCGTCTGATTTTAGAAAAATTTCACCACATTGGGGTTAAGATCTCAATCGATGATTTTGGAACCGGGTATTCTTCTCTCATGCGGCTGAAACAGCTTCCGGTTGATTTTTTAAAAATAGACCGGTTTTTTATTCAACATATTGCCGAGGATCCGCACGATGCCGCGATTGTTAAGATGATTATCGGGATGGCCCATCATATGGGGCTAAAGGTTGTCGCTGAAAGCGTGGAAACTAAGATGCAGCTGGAATTTCTGAATGAGCCGACTTTTGACATCTCGACTTCCGTAAAGTGTGATCAGGTCCAGGGGTTTTTACTCAGCAAGCCTAAATCAGTTGATGAAATAGACGAGCTTTTAAAAGCGCGGTACAATATTAAAAAGTTTCTAAAGCGCCCTTGATCTCTTCCAGCGCCTTTCTGTAAGCCGCCTTAAATTTTTCAGAATGAAATTCTTTTGATTTTTCCAGGCCCTTTTTAATCAATGTGTTTTTTAAGCCTGGATCACAGAGCAGTTTTGTGATTCCTTCTGAGATGGAATAAACTGAATAAGGGTCGACGTAATAGGCGGCATCTTCATAAATTTCCCGGAGCGGCGGGATGTCCGAAAGGATAACTGCGCAGGAGCAAGCCATCGCTTCCAGAGGAGGCCAGCCGAAACCCTCGTAAAAAGAAGGCAGTATCAGCAATTCAGCTTTTTGGTAAAGGGCCAATAGTTCTGCATCCTGGATTATACCTGTAAAGTGAACCTTTTCTTTTAAGGAAAATTTTTCTAAAAGCCCTGGCAATCCTTCCAATCCCGTAATAAAACGCTCTTTCTGGCCGACAATGACCAATTTTAGTTCCGGGAATTTCTTCTGGACGATCGCGAATGCCTTCAGAAGGCCTTCTAAGTTTTTGTGCGGCTTTACATTGCCGACATAAAGGATAAAATTGCTGTTGATTCCCCTATTGGAAAGCGCTTTTTCCGCTTTTTTAGAGCTCAGCGGAACAGCAAACTGTTCATCCAGGGAGTGATAAATGACCCGAATTTTGTCCAGGTGTTTTTTCTTTAAGCGGAAGTAGTTCTGAAGCTCTTCCCGGCTGAAGCGGGAAATTGTGAATACTATGTCCGAACGTCTGATAGCCTGAGAAATTAAGAACCGGGCATAAGTTTTTTTCAGGAAGTCCAGAGAGGAGAGCGGGGTGATCGGAAAGACGTCATGGATCGTGACCAGCCTTTTCTTCACGCGGATCGGCAAAATGGGTATGTTGTAATGAGGGGACCAGAAAATATCCGTGGGCGGTATCACCTTTAGAAATTCAATTTGTTCCAAGGGTGAATAAATGCCGGACCGCATTTCAATAATGGGCAGGTTGTAATCCGCAAGCTCTTCCTTCCTGCCCAGAAGGGTTAATTCCAGGCCTTTTATTTCTAAAAGCATGGGTATAAGTGACTGAATGTAGCGTCCGATGCCGGACATGCGGATCATTCTCGCGTCGAGGATCAGTTTCATTTTTCGGCTCCTTTTTGGTTTTTGCTATACCGCCTCACCCCCGGCCCCTCTCCAAGTCTGGAGAGGGGAGCGGACGACGACGGGCGATAAAAACCATTATTGTTCAAAAAATAAATATAATTATACTCTTGATTTTTTATTCTATAAAACATATACTTATTATGTGTATAGTGTGTATAATACTTGCTATGCACACAAAAAACGCCACTTAATGCCGAAAACATGTTCCCTCGAAATGGAGGGCTCGCCCTTCAAATCCTTTTCAACAACGTTATGGCTGGTCAGTTCTGTCGCAAAATCCTTGGCCTTGATAGTAAGCATCGGCAGAAAATCAGCCAATGGCCTGCCGTCAGGAACTTTCAGTTTATTTTTCATATCCTGGGTTGTGCTTCCGCCGAAAAGGGCCTTGTCTCCCTGCGAACGAATAACCGCAAAACCTTTTTCATCCACGCCGCGCTCATAAATAATGCCCGAAAGCTTCTTTTCGGATTTCGTCAGCTTTTCCCTAGCCGCGACACGGGCAATATCCAGCAACCGCCGTTCGATAATTTCCTGCTTCCTGGTCTGGACTGCAAAATAAGTCTGCGCGAAAGCCACCTCATTTTTGGCAGGGTCGCCGTTCTGGGCCACGAGGTAGCAAGCATAGCGGGTCAGGGCAATATCTTCTATTTCCCTCTGCGCCCCTTTACCCAGATCGATCATTTTGTTGACATCAACGAAATGATCGGGAGCCTTGCCGCCCACGTTTTCGCAGGCACTTTTAGCCTTTTCAATGACTTTTAGAAAATTTCTCCAGTCAGTGTATCCGAATATTTCCTGTAAATCCCTGGCACTCCAGCATTCTATGCCTTCGAGAAAATACCGGGCTTCTTCGAATTTGCCTAATAGTTCGTCAATGAGTTCTTTTTTCATTTTATGGCTCCTTTTGGATTTTTGTTGTACCCAATAGCACGCGGATCACACGGATTTGACGGATTCGCGCGGAGGGGGTGGAGTAACCAGCGTAACATGCCAGAATCCGCCATCTTCTTCCGCATCCAGACTTTCTACACGTCGCAGACTGGGTGAACAAGGGGCTTAAGCCCCTTGTTACCGATGACATCGCGGCGTCACCAAATCTCCTATGCAGCCCATACACCAGACTATCAAATTTTTAACCTTAAATAAAACTCATTACTAAGCTCATTGCATAATCCTTCTAAATCTGGAAATAAATTAGAGTAAGAAATTCCTAATACCTCTAAATCAATCATCATCTTCCTTAATATTTTATAATCTGAATCGATTTCAAGTTTGATTAAAACAATATCACCAAACATCAAGTTATTATCCTTTTGTTCAATTTGATTATAGATTAAATTGACATTGTCTCTGAAGGTTTTGTTTTTAGCAATAATTAAATCTAATAACTTTCTATCAGCAAATATTTCTTGAATACCACTTCGATTTTTACCATGAACAGTAAAGCAACTCCTCTGAGCTGTAAGTCTTTTATTGATGTTTTGAGGATGTAAGGCAGTAGGATAATATTCTTCATACTCGCATTTGCCAGCTTCAAAAGCAGCATGAAAATTTGCCGGACAAGTTGTTAACTTTAGGTTACTTATATTGCAATCTTCATCGATATAATACTTATAACTCTCTTTATGATATAAATTTGATCCGTCATTCCATGACAAGGGAAGAAAAAAACGACCGCTGGCAATAAGATTAAATAATAAAGGATTCAACATCCATACCACAGGTTTAGCTTTTTTAGAATCATATCTGTCTGGGACCTTAACCAAATCGTTTATGGCAAAGAACAAAGCTATTAATGCTCCTGTTGTCCAATCCAATAATCGTGTTGGAGCGCCAAAATGTCGCATTAAAAATAACCATTCATCAATTCTATTGTAGTCCGGTACTATATCGCAAAACGATCTGGCTTTCATTCTGAAATTCTGGACTATTTCATTTTCAAAATCTATCTGTTTTGCCGGGCTTTCAATCTGATCAAAAAATTTAAACAATTTTGGTTTTAACAGGGTATCATCTTTATCTTCGCCTCTGAACCAGGGTTTATTAATAAAAGGATCGATTTTATTCCAATAAGCTGTAATAATTTCAATTTTATTAATAAATTCATTGATGCTTTGAATTGGTTTATTATCTAATAATATACTCATTCTCCCCCCTTATTTTCCCTCGGAAATTTATACAATAACCGCTCAATTGCTGTCTTCAAACCCGCATTTTAATATATTGCGCACATTTTAGGAATTAATAAAAAAGTCCTCAATCTGACGATAATGGGATTGCAAAAAAACCAAAAAGTCAGAAGGAGGACTTTATGA
>JAGVOW010000017.1 GCA_020052515.1 Brevinematales bacterium
ATTAATTATAACTTATTTACGAAAAAACGCCAGGGATGGGAGATTTTTTTTAGCCCCCGACAATCTGAGCGCCTTCCTGCGTCAATGTAAAATACCCGTTTTTGCGGCTGCCGTTGAACTTCACCCAGCCGAGCTGCTTCAAGATTTTTATGTCCCGCACAAGCGAATTCCGGGAGGCGCCTGTTAGTTTGGCCATTTCCGCGACGGAAAGCTTTCCCTTCTCCGGAATGGCAGAAAGTATTTTTGCTATCCGGGAGGGTATGTTGGGCTGGGCAAAATAAACTTTTACAGAGGAAGCAAACCGAATAACTTTTTTCGTCAGAATGTCGGATGATATAGCACCATCATTGTCTCTTGTAGACTCAAAATTGCCTGATGTAGCACAAATCTTCCCGGATGAAGACTCAATATTCTGCGATGCAGCACCATTTATATAGCTTGTAGACTCAAAATTGTCCGATAAAGCACCATTTTTATTTGATGTAACATCAAAATTGGGGCTTGAAGCACCAAATTTCTGTTTCATAGACTCAAAGTCTGAGTATAAAGACTCAAACTCGGCTGTTATGGATGCTGCTAAGGATTGATGGCTGGCAATTTTGTTCCGTAAACCGTCTAATTTTTTCTCGAATTCCCGGATCAAAAGCGGCAGATTCTGTTCAGACACTTTTTACCCCCCCCAATCATATTTTATTCCATCTTCCCGTATGCGATTATTCACCCGGAATAGAATAAATAACAGGAAGAATTATAATCAGCGGCAGTTGAAAACGCAAAAAAAGCTTTTCTTGACTAACTATCCTTTATTAAATAAAATAAAAAGCGCTAAAAAATATTTGAGGGAAAGGCTTTGCCATGGTATATTTAGACAACTCCGCGACTACCTTTCCTAAGCCTGATAAGGTTTATGAAAAAATGGATACCCTCTATCGGGAAGCCGGCGCAAGCCCAGGAAGGGGCGGATACAATCTCGAAAGAAAAGCGTCTTTGATCGTAGAAAGGGCGAGGGCCTCTCTCGCTGATTTTTTAGGTTCTTCCCGCCCGGAAAATGTGGTTTTTACTATGAACGCAACTGACGCCCTGAACATGGCTTTTCAGGGGGTTCTCAAAGAAGGGGATGAGGTTATTACCACCGTTTTGGAACACAATTCTGTATCCCGCCCGCTCAATGTATTGGCTAAAAAGAAGAAAATAAAAATCACCCGGCTGGAACCAGAAAACGGAAAAATAAAAGTAGAAGATATAAAAAAAGCCCTGTCCCGTAAAACAAAAATGGTGGCTATTACCCACGCTTCCAATGTAACAGGCTGGATAGAGCCTATTTTTGAAATTGGCCGGATGATCCGTGATCATTCAAACGCTTACTTTCTGGTAGACGCGGCGCAGACCGCCGGCCTCCTGCCGATCAAAGTAGAGGAGATGGCAATCGACTTGCTTGCCTTTACAGGGCACAAGGCCCTTTATGGGCCGTCTGGAATAGGCGGCCTCTTTGTTTCAGAGCGGGTTTTTATTGAACCCTTTAGAGCCGGCGGAAGCGGCCGGGATTCGGAAAATGAATTTTATCCGGAGAAACTTCCGGAAAAGCTAGAGGCTGGGACTCAGAATTTGCTGGGAATAATAGGCTTAGAAGCCGGCCTGGATTTTATCCGCCAAACCGGAATGGAAAACATCCGCCGGAAAGAGGAAGAATTAAAACAAAGCCTGCTGGAGGAATTGCGCCGCCATGATAAAATAAAGCTTTACGGCGACTCTGATTCCTCAGAAGGGTTAGCGATTATCTGTTTTAATATAGAAAATCTCAGCCCGGAAGAAAGCGCTTCCATTCTGGATAGTGAATTTGATATAGCTGTCAGGGCAGGGCTTCATTGCGCCCCTTATCTGCATAAGTTATTGCGTACTTTTCCGCAGGGAGCGGTCCGGGTTAGCCCCGGTTTTTTTAATACTCAGGATGAAATAAAGGCGCTGATAGAAGCAGTTAGAATTATTCTAAAAAAAATTTAAGGACCCATTATTATGAATGATATCAGAAAAGCGGCTGTGGCAAGCATGTTTTATCCCGATGACACAGTCAATCTCAAAAGGATGATCAATAGCTATTTATCCAGTGTCCCGGAAAACAGCCTGGATTTTTTCAAAAAAAACAGTATAGACCAATTTTTCGGAATAATCGTGCCGCATGCCGGCTATATCTATTCCGGCAGTACAGCGGCGCACGCCTATTCTCTTCTCAAACAAAAATCTTTTGACACTATTGTGTTAATCGGCCCCAGCCATTTCAGTTATTTTCAGGGGTTTGCCCTTTCTTATTTCAAAGCCTTTGAAAGCCCTTTCGGCAAGGTGGAAGTCGATTTAGACCTGGTTCAGAGGCTTGCTGAAAAAGGAGCCGGCGTTTTTGATTTTGTAAATACAGCTCACATAAAAGAACATAGCCTGGAAGTCCAGCTTCCATTTTTACAAACCGTGCTGGAGGAAAAGTTTCAGATTGTGCCCATCTTAATGGGAGAACAAAGCTGGAAAGGAGTCAAGGACGGAGTAGAAGTTTTATCCAGCGTATTAAAAGAGATTGAAAAACGCTGCCTCTTTGTCATATCCAGCGATTTATCCCACTACCATGAAGACAAAACCGCCCGGGAGATGGATGAAGCCTTTATTAAAAAATTAGAAAAGATGGACTCTGCCGGATTGATGGAAGAAGTGGCTTCCGGTAAAATAGAAGCCTGTGGAGCCGGCCCGATCGCTACTTTTTTAGAAACAGCGAAAAAATTAAATCGAAACAAGATAAAAAAACTCGTTTACAAAAATTCAGGCGATACTTCTGGAGACTATTCCAGAGTAGTAGGCTATTTGTCCGCCGTAGTTTGGTAGGGAAAAATGGATTTTATTTTTTCTTCTTTATTCATTCAAATTGTAAGAAACATTCTGGATATACTGTGTGTCGCTTATCTGCTTTATTTTCTTTACAAACTCTTTGAAGACACTAATTCTATCAGCATTATCAAAGGATTTATAGTAGTGGCTGCCATTTACATAGCGGCCAAGTTTATTGAGCTGAAAACATTAGCCTGGATATTCCAATACGTAGTAGGGTATTTTGTCATTCTGGTTGTAATCTTATTCCAGCCGGAAATTCGCAAGGTTTTATCGCGAATCGGCCAGAGCGGCATTGCCGGAATTCGCACCCGGTTTTCAACCGAAACCTTGGGCGAAATTACAGAAGCCGCTTATGCAATGAGCAAAAGCGGTACGGGCGGCTTGATTATCATCGAGCAAAAAGTCGGGTTAAAACAACTGCTGGACGAATCGATTTTGTTAGACGCTGGAGTAAAAGCCGAACTTCTTCTCGCTATTTTCCATAAGGGCGGAGTGCTCCATGACGGAGCGGTCTTGATAGAAGGGGAAAGGATCATCGCCGCGCAAGTAATAGTCCCGTCTATTAAATTGGACGCTTTGTTAAAAACAAAAGCGGGAGTAGGCACCCGTCACAGGGCAGGAGTCGCCGTTACCATAGACTCTGATGCGATTGCTATTATAGTATCAGAAGAAAACGGCGCGGTATCCATCGCCTATAAAGGAAAATTAGAGTATGAACTAACCCAAGAAAAGTTTTTAAGGAGAATCCATGAAGTCGCCGGCCTGGAATAGAATCTGGACACTTATATCTGATGAATGGCAAAAGAAATTAATTGCTCTTGCCTTTGCTGTTTTTATCTGGTATTATGTCAATTCTTTATCCTACACAGAAGAAAACCTTGCTCTGCCCATTCAATACCGGAACCTCCCGTCTGATCTAATGATTGTCGAAAGCTCAGAACCGACCGCTTCTTTTATTATCAAAGGTAAGGTAGAGCAAATCGAAAACATCAAGCAAAAAAGAGCGATAAAACCGATCGTTAATCTGGAACAGGCGGCTACCGGCACACATAATTATAAAATAGAAATATCAATTGATGAACCTCAGTCCGATGTGATTATAAATCTACTCAAAGATAGGGTGAAGCTAAAAATTGACAAGACCATTATCAAAATCGTTCCTATTCAACCTATTTTTACTGGCTCTCTGAAAGACGGATATTTAATCGATGATGTGATTATGGACCACCGTTTAATCACCATTAAAGGGCCTTCCGAATTAATCTCGCAGTTGAATTTCCTGGAAACAGCGCCTATCGCTATCACCAACCTCACCAATGACTTTTCGCAGTCTCTTGGAATCAACGTGCCAAAAATGATTTCCATCATCGGAGAAGAAAAAGTTAATATTTTAGTGAGGGTTGTTAAAAAGCAATAATCTCTACTTCAAACATAAGTTGATAGATTTGCCGGCTGCGGAAAAACCAGGTCATAAAAGTTAACCTGCGGTAGAATTTGATAACAATCCGGCACCTTATTAAGTATTTCATCGTAAATTTCTAATACGGAAATAAAGTGCCCTTCTTTATAAACAGTAAAATAAAGTGTGTCGTTTTTACATGGAAAAACAAAAAGGCTTTTCCCAAAAGGGAAACAGCCAATCTTAAATACGGCTATTTCTCTTACGACTCCTTTCATTTTTAAAATCTGCGGCCTCAGCTTACAGTAGAACAAAAAAATAGCTTTAAGCCTATAAAACAAAGCCCCCAATCGGAAAAAGAGATTCTCCAAATTCAACAAAGTAAAGCCCCCGCCGTTTTTTTAACCTTCCATCGTTATGTTTGATGACCCGCACATCGGGCAATTTACTTCCAAAAGATCGTTTTCCTCTTCTGTTTCAGACACAAAATCCTGCCATTTATGGCCGCATTCTTCACAAATAAAGCGTGCCTCGAGCTCTTCGTCCATATCGCTTATATCATCATCTATAAATTCGTTTTCTTCTTCTGAAAGCTCCTCATCCATATCCTCCGCTTCTTCACTTTCCTCCACATAAAGATCGTCCAGATCATCATAATCTTCTCCATCCGAAGGAAAATCACCATCTTCTTCGTCTTTCGAAATAAATTGATCTACGTAGTCAAAATCATCCAGATCATCAAACTCAACATCATCTGAAAGTGAATTCCCCGAATCGTTTTTCATCGGCATAACCTACTCCTTAATTTTGCAATAATATATTATTATTTTTATTTTAGATATGTCAAGAATTTTTACATTTTTTTTCTCTTTTTTTTGCAAATAATTTTGAGTCTTATTATAATATACCTTCGGTTGAGGTTAAGTACAATGTCTCTTTGTCTATTTTGTAAAATAGCCAATAAGGAAATTGTTTCCAGAGTAGTTTATGAAGATGATAAAATCCTGGCCTTTGAGGATATTAATCCACAGGCCCCATTTCATGTGGTGGTTATTCCGAAGCAGCATATTGCCACATTAAATGATGTCAGGAATGAAAGCGTTTATAGCGATGTTTTCAAAGCCATTGGCCAGATTACAAAGAACGCAAATTTGCAGGAAAGAGGTTATCGCGTTGTCGCTAACTGCAATGGAGACGGCGGACAGACTGTTTTTCATCTTCATTTTCATGTGTTGGGCGGAAGGGCTTTTCGCTGGCCGCCGGGATAAATAACAGTTACTGAGTAAAATAAAATTTAGAGAGGTATAGGAATGCTCTTAGTAGACGTAAGAGAAAATGAATCTGTAGATTCGGCTTTAAAGAGGTTTAAAAAAGAAGTGGAGAAAGACGGCATTCTCACAGAAGAAAAAAAACACCGTTTTTATGAAAAGCCATCCGAGGCCAGAAAGAAAAAGATTTCCACAGTTCAAAGAAAAATCGAGAAGAAAATCCGGAAAATGAAGCAAATGAACCGCTATATTTAGGGGAAAAAAATGGGGTTATTTGAAGATCTCCAGAAACAATACATTGAAGCCAGAAAGGCTCAAGACAAGTTTCTGACAAATGTTCTCAGTCTATTGATCTCTGATTTAAAGTACGAGAAAATTAATAAGCAAAAAGACCTGGAAGATGCAGATGTACTAGCGTTCATCCAGAAAACCATCAAGCAGAAAAAAGAGGTCCTGCTGGAGTTTGAAAAAGCTTCCCGAACAGACTTAATTAACAAAGAAACAAAGGAGATTGAGTTCCTTTCCAAACTACTCCCTGCTATGCTTTCAGAAGCCGAAATAAAAGAAATAGCTTTGAAAATCAAAGAAGGTTTAGGCGCCTTAACCCCGTCCGATATGGGGAGATTAATGAAAGAAGTAATGGCGGCGGTCAAAGGCAAAGCGGATGGTGCTTTAGTCAAGAATATTGTTGCGGATATTTTAAAATAAGCAACGGGGATCTATGCAGTTCGAATTTACCAAAATGCAGGCTCTGGGCAACGACTACATTCTTATCAACGGGTATCATTACCCTGAACTTTTAAAAGACGCGAGAGAGCTTTCTATCGAGATGAGTGACCGCCACTTTGGCGTAGGCGCCGACGGAATCATCTTCGCTCTTCCTTCTGAGCATTCCGACAGCAAAATGCGAATGTTTAACGCCGATGGGAGCGAATCTGAAATGTGCGGGAACGGCATCCGCCAGCTCGCCCGTTTTATCAACGAAAAAGGACTAAATAAAGCTTCCCATCTCTCCATCGAGACACTGGCTGGAATTCGGGAAATCGAATTGGCTAAAAAAGGCGATTTTATTGAATCTATCAAGGTAAATATGGGTAATCCTGTCTTTGATCCAAAATTGATCCCCGCAAGAGCGGAGATCAATGAAAAAGGCTTTGCTCAAAAAAAATTGGCCGTTTTAGATCAAGAATTTGAATTTACATTAGTGTCTATGGGTAATCCCCATGCGGTTGCTGTCGTGAAAAGTTTAGAGGGTTTTGACGTTGCTGCTTATGGACGAGTAGTAGAAAATCATACGCAAGTTTTCCCCAAAAGAACAAATGTAGAATTCATAGAAATTTTGTCAAAAAATGAAATCCGGATGCGCGTTTGGGAAAGAGGCAGCGGAGAAACTCTTGCCTGCGGTACGGGGGCCTGCGCTAGTGTAGCCGCATGCGTGGTTAATGGATTAACCGATCAAAAAGTGAAAGTCCGCCTTCTAGGTGGAGATCTGGCCATTGAGTGGGGAAAAGACGCCCCGGTTTACATGACCGGCTCCGCTGAAAACGTTTTTGAAGGAACTTATAATTTCAACTGAAATAAATCAATTTCTTTCCCGTCTTTCTGTTTCAACTTGTATGATTTCTCGAAGGTAAATTTTCCCCGCAGGCCTTCGATAGTTCTGGAACAAATCAACACCTTACTCTTTGTACTTTCACAGGCCGCGGCTACTCTGTCGGCGGCATCCATCGCTTCGCCAAAAGCGCTGTATTCTTTATAATTTTTTCCCCTGCTATACACTGCTCCAACCACCAAATTGCCGGTAAAGATACCGACAGAAATTTTGACCGTTGTTTCCTGAGAAGCAGCAAATTTTTCCAGATCCGCTATCATCCTTTCCGCAGATTCCAGCGCATTATATTTTTGATGCTCGTAATAAAAAGGTACCCCATAAATCAGAAAAACCTTGTTCAATTGAAAAACCGGATAAGCATCGTATTCTTCCGCGAAATTTCCAATGATTTTTGTGATTGAATTCAAAGTGGCCAATTCCATCTCGGGAGTCAAGCCCTTGCTCTCAACTAAATACTTTAAAACCATGACTGTCGCCGTTTTTAATTCTCCATTTAGATTTAAGCCATACTGAATCATTTGATTTTTAATATTCTGAGACACATATTCATTCATAAGCGAAATATTTTCTTTTTCCTTTTCCCATCTTCTGCCGAAATCCAGAAGGGCTGTTTCAATCAAGCCAAATTCATTCGGATCATCTGCTTTAAAAAAGTCTTTCGGAAACACACCGGAGACACTGCCAATTGATTCCGCGATTTTTTTTGCTTTCCGGATTTTACCCGCCCATAAAAAGAAAATGACAGTGCCATTCACTATAAGAACAGAAAAAAGTGTCTCTAACTCTAATATTTCCAGATTCTTCTTTAGTAAAATATAAGCGGCTGGAATGCCAAAGCTAATAAGAAGAAAAATAAATTGTGGGAAAGCGGTAGCGCTGTTTACCAAAATGTTTCTTTTTTTTATCGCCCCGGAGAAGATAGCGCTATGCAATCCATAAAACAAAACATGAAGAGAATTTAAAGCCAGTGCAATGAAAAAAATACGAAAAAGATCATTCTCCTGCTTAAACAAATAATAACCGCTCATCGTTAGAATAACTAAATCCATCAAAACGGTAATAATAGTAGCATATTGAAAGATAAAATTTGCCTGACGAGTCCCTTTTTTTCGAGGAAAGCTTTGAAACACAAAAAAGACTAACTGAAAAAAAGACAAAAAGGAATAAAAAGCAATGGCCAGAAAGTCATAACGAAGATGAAAAAACTCCAGAAAATACTGAATTACAAAAATTTCCCCTGCTTTATAAAGCAGAAACACCAGAAGATTTAAAAAAATGGACATAATTTACTCCTATGTATATGGAATAGGCGACAATAATTATTGTCGCCTATATTATCCCTTGAAAATCACAAAGAAAATCACAAACTTCCTGTAATGCTGATAAAACCTCCGTAAGCGGACGCGTAAGCATTGCCAAAGGCATTGTAATAAAGGCCGAATTTATAACGCAGGCCATTGTCTGTAAAATAAAAATAAACCCCTATTCTATCCGTTAAAGGATAATTAGAAGACATTAGAAAAGAATTTTCTAACCCAACCCCCAGAGCATCTATTTTCGCGCCCCCGGCAAAATAAATATCGACATCATTGCTGATATTTTCAGCGTAGCCATTGTAAGAAGATGGACGCGTAAAAAGGGCGAGAGTCTGCTCAAAATAACCAAAAACAATGTGCTCCGTTACATTTAGATAAAGACTGTCCACTCCTGGTATATTGGTCATCAGACTATCGGGAGAATAAAGGCCTACAAAAAAATCAACCTTGCCGTAAACTGTAGAAAGAAAAAGCCCAAATCTCTTGGCCAGAGTATTGTTAGCTAAAGCGCTGGCAATGCTTATATCATTTAGGCCAAAATACGCTTCAATCTTATAATTTTCCATATTTAAATAAAATAAAGCATCTACATTAACCAGATTTGTATCACCAGGTTGATAAACAAAGATATGCGGCTGGAAAAGATTGTCTAATAAATCCATATACCATTCTATACCGGTCCCATTTATATCCTTATAGCCAATGTACTCAAAATGCGGCCGCTGATGAAACTGAAAACCGCTGTATCCCAGGAAAGATTTTCCTAAAGTGGTATTCCTGCCCAAAAAATACCCCAGATAAAATAAATCAAAAGGTTTGGAGTATATCCTGAAAGAATCAAAATTAATAAAGTTAGAAACCAATGTAGACACACGATATCCTTTTATCCCTAAGGCAAACTTCAATCCGTATTTCAGGCCAGTATCAAATTCAAGATTTATTTTATAAGAAGACACAATGTTTACATCCGATCCTAATTCAGAATAAATTTCCACATCGGGAAAATTAATGCTTGCCCCATAAGAAAAAATCGATAAAAAAACAAAACAAGCCACAAAGGAAAACCTCTTCATTCTTTCCTCCAAACAAAATCGCCCTTGCTTTTTTGCAGAAAATAAACTATATTAAACATCGACTTTTACCCGTAAAATATTGAGGTGTTTTTTCTTATGAAAGTGCTGATTTACACTTTTTCCGAAGCTTATACACAGGACATGGCAATCGACTTAATACCCATGGGTATTGAGGGAATAGAGGTTCACTCAAAAGAAGAAGCATTCGAATTATTAAAGAAAGACCCGAATATCGCCATATTCTTAACTGAATCCAATGAGATTTCCTTTCTGGAAGAAACCCGGGCAAATAGCCCAACCATCAATATTTTCCTGATTGTGCGTCCCGCGCTTTTAAAACCGGCGGAACTAAAAAAACTGTCGCAGTTAAAAATTACCGCCGTTATTCCTTTCGCGGAAAACACTTCGCTTATGGCGGAAGAAATCATAAAGAACATCATTGAGCACAACATTAAAAAACAAGAAAGAAGAATGCACCTCAGAATCCAGCCGAAAGAACATGAAAAGATTGCGGCCGCGATCTATATCCGAAATTTACAGAAATTTGTAAGAGGAAATGTCATTAATATCAGCGCGGGAGGAGTAGCCATACAGCTTTTCGACTCTCTGGAAGCGAGTATTTTAAACTCCAGGACCATATACGACCCTATCATTTTATTTATCCATGGAGCAGAAATAAAAACTATCGCCACATTGATCAGCAAAAGAAATGACGCAGCGGGATTTAAATTTGACCATGTGGAAACAAAGAATATGAAAAGAATCTCTGAGTATATTCATTATAAGATCACGCAGCCTGAAAGCCACGTACCGGAAATCGCGGTAAAACCTAACGAGGCTTGATTTCTTTTAGCTTCAGGATATGCCCCATCTTGTCCTTTTTTGTAATCATATATTTTTCATTGAGCTGATTTGTTTGAATCTCCAGAGGGATTCTTTCCACTATTTCAATTCCATATCCTTCCAGGCCGACGATCTTCGTTGGATTATTAGTCAAAAGTTTTATTTTAGAAAGCCCCAGGTCTTTTATAATTTGCGCCCCAATGCCATAATCCCTTAAGTCGGCTTTAAAACCCAGATGCACATTAGCTTCTACTGTATCAAAACCTCTGCTGTCTTGAAGATCATAAGCTTTGATTTTGTTCGACAGTCCTATTCCCCTTCCCTCCTGCCTCATATAAATCAAGGCCCCACTGCCCGCTTTTTCGATCATTCTCAACGCAGCATGAAGCTGCTCGCCGCAGTCACAGCGAAGCGACCCCATAATATCCCCCGTAAAACATTCTGAATGAACACGGACTAATTCTGACTTTTGCTTAGACAACTCTCCCTTTACTAGAGCAACGTGTTCCTTGTCATCTATGTCATTACCGTAAATAATAATGCTGAAATTACCATAATCTGTGGGCAGACTGGCCTCCGCCTCTCTCCAGACATGTTTTTCCTGATTTCTTCTATATTGAATCAGCTGTGCCACGCTAATGATTTTCAAATGGTGTTTCTTTGAAAAATCGAGCAATTGAGGAAGCCGGGCCATACTGCCGTCTTCATTCAAAATTTCGCAGATTGCCCCGACCGGCTTAAGGCCCGCCATTGCCATTAAATCAACTGCCGCTTCCGTATGCCCGGCCCGTCTTAAAACACCGCCCCTTCTTGCTTTCAAGGGAAAAATATGCCCCGGCTTCACAAAATCTTCTTTTGTAGAACACAGATCGGCCAATTTATTAAGTGTACGCGCCCTTTCTAGAGCGGAAATCCCAGTAGTACTGTCTTTGTGGTCCACTGAAACGGTAAACGCTGTGCCCCATTTTTCATTTGAATTTTCAGTCATAATAGTAAGATCCAAATCTTCGGCTCTTTCCGGAGACATCGGCGCGCAGAGCAGGCCTCTGGCTTCCTTAATGATAAAATTGACCTTTTCCGGGGTCGCAAGCTCAGCCGCCATAAGCAGGTCACCCTCATTTTCCCGATCCTCATCATCCGCTACAATAATAACATTCCCCTTCTTTATCTCATCCAGGGCTTCCTCGATAGAATGGAACAAACCGCCTTTTTGCATTTTCATTCTCCTATGACCCCCTGGCCCCCTTAAAGGGGGAAAAGTTTTCGGTTTGCGGAATATCTTCCCCTTTTAAGAGGGTCAGGGGGTTTCTTTAAAGTCAACGACTAATATTTTATTACTTTTTCTGTTTTTTATCAAAGAAATAAAGGAATCCCCCTAATAGGTGGATAAAAATCATACCGAAAGGGTATTGCCAAATAAATGTTTTTAAAGTAAACTGATAATAAGGTATTTCTAGAAATTGTTGATAATAATAATTAAATTATTTCTCTTTTTTAATGAAATAAGGGTATTATAATAGAGGGGAAAAATGGATAGGAGAAGAAAGAATGAAAGCTGTCAAATGGTTTGCTATTATAATTTTTTTGATCTGTTTTATGGGGTGTTCTGTTGTTGATAACAACAACAGAACCGGTTTATCGCCAAACATTGACTCATTAACCATCAATTCCCGTATTTTATCTATTTACTCAGAAAGCTTGCCCAGCACCCTTATTCTTTCTCCTCTTTCAAACTCAAATTCAATGCTTGTCAGCTGGAATAGCTTGAATGCCACAAATATAACTTCTAACAATACCAGCGGAGATGGAAACTGCTATCTGCAGGTAGATCTTTCATCTGATGTGAACGGGGCAGGGATCTCTTTTGACGCTATTCCAACCGCTCCAGGAACAAATTTACTCGCATTTACAAATGGAATCCTGGTTTTTCTTATGAATGTTGCGTCAGGCCAACCCGCTCCGATTATCGCAATAGAACAGAATGTCTATGGAGAGCCTTCTTATCAAACTGCCCAAATTCAACTAAGTAATGGAAATCCTTACGGTTATACTAACGATGGAAACTGGCACACTGTAAGCATTCCAATCTACGACTTTATCTCAAAAAATACCAACCTTAACCTGGGAGAAACAACAGCGTATTTTCAACTAAGAGCACCGAACAATCAATCTCTTTCCGTAAAAATTGATAATATTTACTGGATAGACGAAAAATGGTCGCTACCTCTGGGTAAAGCTCTTGTTTGGACGGAAGAATTCAACGGCTCTTCCATAAACTTTAACGCCTGGAACTACGACACTCACTCGGGGGCATGGCCCTACAATGGAGAATGGGAACATTATACCAGCAGTCCTGAAAATTCCTACATCCAGAACGGCAATCTGGTCATCAAAGCCATTTCAAACACCGGCGGCTCAGGCGGCTACACTTCAGCCCGTCTGCAGACCCAAAACAAATTGTCTTTTCAATATGGCAGAATAGCCGCTAAAATCAAGCTTCCTTACGGCAAAGGAATTTGGCCAGCCTTCTGGATGTTAGGCCCAAACCCTTCTTCCTGGCCAAACTGTGGAGAAATTGATATTCTGGAGTTTCTAGGAGACAATTCCAACAAAATTTACGGTACTTTGCATGGGCCTGGATACTCCGGCGGAAGCGGAATTCAGAGTAACTATACTTTGTCAAGCGGCAGTTTTCCTGCCGACTACCATATTTTTGAAGTAGAATGGGATAGTTCAAGCATTAAATGGTATGTCGATGGCCATCTTTTTCATGAAGTCAATCCAGCAAGAGTTTCCCCCAATTCCTGGGTGTTTGACAATTCATTTTTTATTATTGTCAACCTTGCTGTGGGGGGGAGCTGGCCAGGTTATCCTGACGGTACCACAGTTTTCCCACAGTATATGTATGTTGATTGGATAAGAGTATACCAATAAAAAGTGGTTCCAAAACAAAAACAGGCGCGGTGATTCACCGCGCCTGTTTTTTTGATAAATTTTCTCTTAAACTTATGCTACAACAGCCAGAATGTCATCGCTTGAAATAACAAGATGATCCGCGCCATCAATCTTTAACTGAGTCCCGGCGTACTTGTCATAAATAATTTCATCGCCTGGCTTTACTTCCACAGCAATCAACTCTCCCTTGTCGTTCTTTCTGCCCGGCCCTACAGCTACTACTATACCGCTCTGGGTTTTTTCCTGAGCTGTCTGCGGAATATAAATACCGCCCTGTGTCTTTTCTTCTGATTCTTTTGCTTTAATGAGCACTCTGTTACCTAAAGGTTTTACTTTCATTATCGCCTCCATGTTGATTATTATATTCTTAAACTAAATTTAATAAATAAAACAAAAATCGTCAAGCAATATTTTTATAAAAATTTAATTTTATTCACTTGACGATTGAGAAAATATTTATTAAATTCTTATACAAGAAGAATATAATATCTAAAGGAGTGTAAATATGGCAAAAGACTTATTGTTTTCAAGTGATGCCCATCAAAAAATTTTAATGGGCGTGGAAAAGCTTTCTAAAGCGGTTGGTTCTACACTTGGCCCAAGAGGTAGAAATGTAGTGATTGACAAAAAGTTTGGCGCGCCTACCATTACCAAAGATGGCGTAACAGTAGCCAAGGAAATTGAATTGGAAGACAGATTTGAAAATATGGGAGCCCAGCTGGTAAAAGAAGTAGCGACAAAAACCAATGATATTGCTGGAGATGGAACAACAACCGCTACGGTGCTTGCTCATGCGATTATCAAAGAAGGATTTAAGAATGTGACCGCCGGCAGCAACCCAACTCTGATTAAGAAAGGAATTGATAAGGCTGTGGCAAAAGTAGTGGAAGAATTAAAGAAAATCGCTAAGCCTGTTTCCGGCAGGGAAGAAATCCGGGATGTGGCCGCTATTTCTGCTAATAACGACAGCGATATTGGAAATTATATTGCTGACGCTATGGACAAAGTAGGTAAAGACGGTGTGATTACAGTAGAAGAGTCCAAGTCAATGGATACAGTAGTGGATGTCGTCGAAGGGATGCAGTTTGACAGAGGTTATTTATCTGCCTATATGGTAACAAACGCTGAAAATATGACCGCTGAATTGGAAGATCCTTTTATTCTGGTTTACGATAAAAAGATTTCTTCTTTGAAGGAAATTGTCCCTCTTTTAGAAAAAATCGCTCAGAGCGGCAAGCCTCTTTTAATTATCGCTGAAGATATTGAAGGGGAAGCTCTGTCAACCTTGATTGTCAACAAGCTTAGAGGCACACTCAACAGTGTAGCAGTAAAAGCGCCTGCTTTCGGCGACAGAAGAAAGGCAATGCTTGAAGATATCGCGATTTTGACCAAAGCACAACTGATTTCTGAAGAAAAAGGCATGAAGCTGGAAAATGTTACTCTGAATGATTTAGGCCGGGCTAAAAAAATTAAAGTGGATAAAGAAAACACTGTGATTGTAGACGGCGCGGGATCAAAAGAGGATATTCAAGCCAGAATCAAGCAAGTGAAGAAGCAGATTGAAGACACTACTTCTGATTATGACAAGGAAAAACTTCAGGAGAGACTGGCCAAGATTTCCGGCGGAGTGGCTGTTATAAAAGTAGGCGCTGCGACTGAAGTGGAACTGAAAGAAAAGAAGGCAAGAGTAGAAGACGCTCTTTCCGCCACGAAAGCGGCAGTTGAAGAAGGGATTGTTCCCGGCGGCGGCTTAGCCATCTTGAAGACACAGAAGTCATTAGCAACCCTTAAAGCTTCTAATGCCGAAGAACAGGTGGGAATTGATATCATTTTTAAAGCTTTAGAAGCTCCTATGAGATTAATTGCTGACAACGCTGGCATAGACGGTTCTGTAGTTGTACACAAAGCAAAAGAAGCAAAAGAAGGAATGGGTTACAACGCTCTTACAGACGAATGGGTAGATTTAGTGAAAGCGGGCATCATTGACCCGGCGAAAGTAGAAAGAACGGCGCTTTTGAATGCCGCAAGTATAGCAGGCCTTTTGTTGATTACGGAAGTTTTGATTACCGATAAGCCTGAGAAAGAAAAGATGCCTCAAATGCCCGCAGGCGGCGGAATGGGCGATATGTACTAGGAAATAAGTTGAAAAATAAAAGCCGTCCCGGATTCGGGACGGCTATTTTTTTGGAAGAATATCCAAGTAAAAACAGATTACATTTGCTCTCCGCGCCGTATTGTCCAAAAATCATCCGAAAGATTTCTATCTGCGACATAATCATAAGGAATAGTAAAATACCCTTTCATCCCCCAGCCGCTTCCCCAGGAATTACGGACAATGAATCTCTTCTCAGAATCTTTATAACCGACAGCCAGCACCGCATGACCTCCAACTGTCCGCTCACCTAACTGAGGCATATTAACGATGCCAGTCTTCGCAACTCCCTGAGATTCAAAACTTTCATATACGGTAAACCCAAAAACAAACGGAAATCCTTCAGCCAGGCAACCGCGCATTTGATCAAGCGAAACGATGCGCTGATAGGAGGTAATTTGATAATCCAGAGCTTCCGTATAACAAGCTGCAGGCGGTTTTTTCGTAAAACTGGATATATCGTACGGCCAGCTTTTCTCCGGACAAACGCCCTGATTTTTTAGTGTTTTTATGCCGTCACGAATCATCGCGCCAGAATCGGATTTGACTGAATGCTCGATTACCCGCTCGTTATAATAAATAAATAGCCTGCTCAAATCAACGAAACGCACCTTGTTTTTTCTCTCTAAAAACTCTAAAGCGCCTGCAAGCGCGTTCGCAGTACAACTGCCCAGATTTCCCTGATCTTCCACAGGCGAACAGACTGATCTCAGATCCACTGCCGAAGGAAGGCGTGCCGGCACGGGACGTACAGCGCCGTATAATATATCCCGCTGATCCGGCAAATCCGGCATCCAACCGTAAGCAAGCTTTGCCGCGTTCTTCGCATTGACAATTTTTTTTACTGTAGCCATAAATACCCCCATTTTAATAAAACTGACACTAATTTTCCTTAATCACCTTCCATAAATAATCATATAACGGCTTTGTTAACAAGAAATTATCATAAATAAAATCGACCAATTTACCGCTGAATAAAGTATCATCAATATCCTTCCGGCAATAAAGATAAAGGGATTTTCTATCAACCCATTCCTTAAGGTGATCGGGCAACAGACTGTTTTTTGCTCTTTTAAATTTCTCCCCGCCGATATGATAGAATTCATTCTTGTAAATAAATTCTATCGCTTTTTCGAATTCTTTTGGATTTTTCAAGATACACTTTTTCAATTTCTCTCTTGTTTCTAAAGAAAATACAAAAAATCCCATTCCAAAATGATAATAATCCGGATATATTTCAAAAAAGAACGCAGGAATCTCTTTCCAATCTTTAATATTCTTTTTAAAAGTAATCCAGACATTATTCCTGTAAGGTGTTTTGTCTTTAGAAAACCGTGTGTCACGATATATTCTCGAAATGGTTTTATCAACTGATGGGGTAATTTGAAATTCAGGATCAATTTTTAGCATTTTAGCACCTAAATCAATCACTAAATCCTGGAAAGGTTTTAATACAGCTTGCTTATAATCTTCTTTGTGTCTTTGAAACCATTCTCTATCATTATTAACGCCAAGCTCAAACAAAAATTGAAATGCCTTTTCGGGAAAACCCTTGAATAGCATTTGCATCATCCAAATTTATATTTTAACAGTAAAATAAAAAAAGCTCTCGACACCTACTTTCCCCTTTAAGGAGTATCATCGGCGACGAAGGGCTTAACTTCCGGGTTCGGAAAGGGACCGGGTGTAACAC
>JAGVOW010000099.1 GCA_020052515.1 Brevinematales bacterium
GCTTTTGGCATCCACGAAAAACCTTTAGAAGACCTCAGCCTAAAAAACTATAGAATCCCCGGAAAACAAAGGCTTTCTTTTATAAAAAAACTCCTGATAAAATTTTTCCGTATCAAGCGGTGGGAATTTCTGGGCGTCTGCAATGAGGAACTGATTTTTGGCTTAGCTATTATCCATGCCGGCTACCTTTCCAATTGCTTTACTTATTTATTTGACAGAAAAAGCAAGGAGCTAAAAGAAACAAATTTCCAATCCCCCCTGGCTCTGGGAACCGCCTTTGAAGGCAATAGTATCTCAGGCGAGGCATCTTTCAAAAACAAAAACGCCTCAGTAAAAATAATAAATTCTCCTCAAAAAATCCACCTGGAAGCTTCTTTTATGGATGGAACAGCAAACCTTGATTTTGAGCGTTTAACAGAACCCCTTGCCCTTGTTTCACAAGCCGACTGGAAAGGGTTTAGCTACACGCACAAGGAAGCGGGATTGATTGCGAAGGGAACTCTGGAAACTAAGAACAAAAAGTATTCTATCCGCTCAGGCACTCCATGCGGAATATTTGATTTTACTTATGGACACCTTGCCCGGGAAACATTCTGGAACTGGGCCTCTGGAAGCGGTGTGGACAATAAGGGGCATTCCATCGGGTTTAATTTTGCCAGCGGGGTAAATGAAACCGGCTTTACAGAAAACGCGTTCTGGATAAATGGAAAAATGATAAAAGTAGAAAGCGTTCGTTTTGAATACAATGACCTGAACCTTCTCTCAGAATGGAAAATCACTTCCAGCGACGGAAAGGTTTCTCTCACCTTTCATCCCGAAAGTGAAAGAAAAGCAAACTTGAATGTTGGAATCCTGATCAGCATTTTTCATCAGCCTTTTGGGACATTTACCGGCGAATTGAAAGACGGAAAGAAAAGCTATTTGCTGGGATCGGTTTTTGGAGTCACAGAAGACCACCGGGCAAGGTGGTAGCTAATATCGAAATCATCTCATCAATATGCTTCTTCTCAACTATCAGCGGCGGAATCAACCGGATGGTTTGCGGCCTGGGCGAATTAAGTATCAAGCCCTTCTTTAGCGCTTTTTTCAGAACTTCCTCCCCTGTAGACTTTTTCAAATCAAAAGCCTGAAGAAGCCCTAAGCCGCGGCTATTTTCAATCAGCCCTTTATTTTCCAGAATTTCGAGTTTTGATTTCAAGTAAAATCCCATTTTTTCCACGTGGGCGGAAATATTGCGATCCAGCATTTCTTTTAAAACCGCCAACCCCACAGACATAGCCAGCGGCTGCCCTGTGTAAGTACCCCCCTGCTCGCCCTTTTCGAAAACACAAAACTTATCTTTTGCCAGGAGCGCAGCAAGCGGAAAACCACCGCCTATGCCCTTCCCCAGTGTCATAATATCCGGTTCCACACCAAAATACTGATATGCAAAAAATTTGCCCGTGCGGCCATAGCCTGTCTGTATCTCGTCAAATATCAAAAGAATGCCCTTCTCGTCACACAGTTTCCTCAAGCCCCTGATATAATCCATTGAAGCCGGTACAGCGCCGCCCTCGCCCTGAACAGGTTCAATCATCACGGCAATGGTTTGTTCGGTCATGTTTTGTTTTACCGCCCTTAGATCATTAAAATCCACATGGACAAAACCTGGCATTCCCGGCGCAAAAAGTGTTTTCCATTGTTCTTTGCCCGTCGCGGCCATGGTGGCAAGCGTACGGCCGTGGAAGCTGTTCCGCGTGGTAATGATTTCATAAGCTCCATTTTTATGTTTTGATCCGTATTTGCGCGCGAGCTTGATCGCTCCCTCATTCGCTTCAGCACCTGTGCTCAAAAAGAAAACCTTGTCCATACAGGTTTGTTTGACCAATAACTCCGCGAATTCAATTTGCGGCCGATTGTATAAAGAAGGGCTCGCGTTAATGAGTTTTCCCGCCTGACATTTCAATGCACGAGTAATCGCCGGGTAACAATGGCCCAGGCAATTGACCGCCCAGCCCCCAATAAAATCCAGGTAGCGTTTGCCAGCTACATCGTACAAAAACATCCCTTTGCCGCGTTCCATCACAATGGGCGGCTTAACAGATACGAACAGATAATACTCTTCAGCCTTTTGAATCAGTTTCCGCATAGTGGAATTCACCTTTATTCTCCTTTAATTATTGCAATTGGTTAAAATCTTCCAGGCATTGAAATGCCTTTTCCCGAATTTCCCTGGCTTCATTAAAAAGAATATGCTTGCCTTTCGGTACTATATAAACACTGGAATTTGTAAAGTGATTCGTTATGAAATCGATATTGTATTTCCAGTCTAAGACTATGTCGGCATCTCCCTGAATTAATGTTATCGGCAATGAGAAGGATGGATAATTTGTCAGGCCGTCATTCCAGGAAAACAATGATCTTGCCCAACCTATAGGACAGGCCGAAATCTGAAGAGGGTCTTCTTTTTCTGAAAAACGAAGGTATTCCCCATATTCTCGATCCCCCGAAAAATCCCAGAAAGGCCTGGGAAAATTACTGACAAAATTTCCTAATACAGACGCCCCAAATCCAGAAAGCTCATAAAACAAGGAGTGTACCAGAGGCGCGAAGAAAGCGGCTTTGGAATAGATATTCGCGTAATTGCGGATATATTCCATAAAAGCCGCGCAACCCGTACTGTGCCCAATAAAGTAATAAGGGCCATGGCCCGATTTTTCCACAACGCTGGAAGCATCTTCAATCGCCTTCCCATAGAGAATAAAATTCGTAATATCAGCTTTCTTTCCTTCCGAAAGGCCATGTCCGGGAAGGTCCAGTAAAAACAACCGATAGCCTCTTTTAAGTAAAAATTCGGCAAGATGTCTGGCATTTCCAGAGTGTTCCAGATAGCCATGCACCAGGAGTATTGTTCCACTATTTTTACTGCCCGGTATTTCCATATTGTGCAAAAACAAATAGGAGCCGGAGCTGTAAATATAACCCATTTTATGGCAAGCTCCAGGAATATTTAGATTGTAATACTGAAGGTATGAACCTAATTCTATTAGGATATTCTGCTCCTGCAAAGGATATTGCAATTGCCGCGCTTGTTTTAATAAAAGCTCAGCTTGAGCAAGATTAAACGGAGAAGGCCAGAGCAGATTAAAAATGAAAATAAATTGAATAAAAATTGACGCAGATAAAAACCGGCCGGGCATTCTATTTTCTCCCCCAGCTATTTTGCCAATCCCCTCTTTTTCAATAAATCTTTGAGCTTTTCTTCATTCTCTTTTTTCAAGGAACAAAGCGGCAGCCTGAATTCCAGTTGATTAATCAGCCCCATAAAATAAGCGGCCGTTTTCACAGGGATAGGGCTGGTCTCAACAAACATCATCCGGTGGACCGGCATAGTGTCTAAATGGAGTTTTTTCGCTTTTTCATAATCCCCTTTTTTGTAAGCCTCAAAAAGACCGGCAAGCTCTTTGGGTAAAATGTTTGCCGTAACGGAAATAGCCCCTACTCCACCCAGGGAAAGAAGCTGCAGATTGGTAAAATCATCGCCGGAAAGAAGAGTAAAACCCGATTTGACATTCTCCATAATCTCCGCTGCCTGGCGCATATCGCCTGTTGCTTCTTTAATGCCGACAATATTTTTCACCTGCGACAACCTTCCAACTGTCTCAGGAAGCATATTGACACCGGTTCTACCAGGAACATTGTAAAGCACCATTGGAAGATTAACTGCTTCCGCTATCGCTTTAAAGTGCTGATACAAACCTTCCTGGGTCGGTTTGTTGTAGTAAGGGGTAATAGAAAGATGCGCATCGGCTTTCGCTTCTTTCGCGGCAACAGCGAGCTCAATTGCTTCTTGAGTCGAATTGGAACCACTCCCGGCAATGACTGGAATTCTTTTGTTTACTTTTTTCACAACGAATTGTACCACTTCAATGTGCTCTTTATGAGAAAGTGTGGCGGATTCCCCTGTAGTACCGCAGGGCACAATGCCGCTGGTACCGTTTTTAATATGAAATTCTATGAGTTTCTCCAAACCTTCATAATCCACTTCACCATTTTTGAAAGGCGTAATAATCGCAACTATCGAACCGCTAATCATTCCTTTTTCCTCCTATGAGAAAAATTGCTTTGCAATTTTTCGGCTATTTTTATTGTAAATAAAATATTTCATTTAGTCAAAATATCATAATAATTCCCCGTTTTCCTTCTTCTTCCCAGGCTTTTGGAAAGGTAGGCGAAGCAACTTTCCAAAAGCGACGCACGCTCCCGCACGCAAATCCCCCTAACCCCCTTTTAAAAAGGGGGAATTATTAAAACTATCTCACATCTTGCCCATTTTCCTCAAGATCTTTTCCATTTCGGTAAGTAAAGAGGCAAATTCCGCGAGAATAGTATTCACAGGCTCCGGGGATTCCATGTCCACTCCTGCTTTTTTCAAAACAGCCACCGGATAATCCGACCCGCCCGCCGCTAGAAATTCCAGATATTTTTTCCTGGCAAGCTCTGGACTTTTTCCGCCCGACATCTGCTTCACCAGGTCATAAGAAGCCGCTAAAGAGGTAGCGTATTTATAAACATAAAAGTTCATATAAAAATGAGGGACTCTGGACCACCAGAGCGGCGCGAGTTCATCTGAAACAAAATCAGGGCCATAATACCTTGTCATCAAATCCTTCCACATTTCTCCCAGTGATTTAGCAGAAAGCGCCTCGCCTCTTTCGACCCTTTCATGGATCGCCTTTTCAAACTCGGAATACATGACCTGTGTAAAGATAGTGCCGCGGATATTTTCCGCCACCTGATTCAAGAAAAAAAGTTTTTCCTGATCGTTTTTGGCATGTTCTATCAAATATTTCAGCATCAAATTTTCATTGGCCGTAGAAGCCACTTCCGCGGTAAAAATAGAGTAACCCGCGTTGGGGTATTTTTGCGCCTTATCAGAATAATAAGAATTCATCGCATGCCCCATTTCATGGGCCAATGTCAGCATCGAATCCACCGTATCATTATAATTCATCAAAATATAAGGATGCGTATCATAACTGCCCCAATTGTAGCCGCCTGTATTCTTATTCTTTGTTTCATAAACATCGATCCAGCGGCCTTCAAAACCCTTCCGGACATCCTTCAAATAAGCCTCTCCCAGAGGCTTTAGCCCTTCCAGAATCATTTTCTTCGCATCTTCATAATTAATTTTAAAGTCAACACTATCCACCAGAGGAAGATACATATCATAAAGATGCACTTTATCTAATTTTAATATTTTCTTACGAAGCGTCACATACTGGTGAAGAACCTGCAGATTGCTGTTCACGGACTCTATCAGATTGTCATAAACCTTGCGGGGAATAAATCCCCCGGAAAGCGCCGCCTCCAGGGAAGACGAGTATTTGCGCGCCTGAGAATAAAAGGCATCCTTTTTGACTTCGCCATTCAAAAGCGCGGCGAATGTATTTTTCGATTTATCGTAAGAGCGGTACATTCCTTCAAAAGCCCTCTTTCGAAAAGCCCTGTCCTTGTTTTCCAGAATCATCTGATAAACAGCGGGAGAAAGCTGAACATCCTTGCCTTTATCATCTTTTATTTTCGGATAGGTCATATCCGCCAGGCGCAATTTGTTATAGGCGTCGCTGGGCACACCGGCCACGTCAGACGAAAGAGCCAGTAGTTCCTCCTCCGGCCTGGATAATGTATGCGCTTTGACTTTCAATAGCGCGTCCAATGAGTGCCGGTAGTCCTCAAAAGCACTGTCTTTCATATAACTTTGAATCACGCTTTCCTCTTGAGCTAGAATCTCTGGCCGGATAAAAGCGGAAGCTGTTCCCAGCTTTGTCGACAATGTCTCAGAACGAGAACTCATTTCCAGCACATCATTATCCGTTTGATTTTCATCCGCCTTTAAATGAATGTAAACAAAAACTTTTTCCATGAGCCGAGACGCGTCATCACTGAGGCGAAAGCACTTCAGCACCGTTTCCGCGTTTGTCAATTTTCCCTTGAAAGCAGTCAATGCGGGTATCATTTCTTTTTCAATTTTAGAAAAATCCTTTTCCCAATTTATCTTATTGGAATAGATCTCTTCCAGATTCCATTTGTATTGCAGAGGGATCTGGTCGCGTGTTTTAACCCCTTCATCCTTCGTATCAGCCATCATCCTACTTCCTCCACTCAAAAAAACACTCATTAACAAAAACTTCGCGATAATTAAACGGCACTGCATAAAAAAACTCCTTAAACTCAACCCCCTCTCTTTTTCGAAATAGAGGGGGAGCAAACTTTCCCTCTTTAATAGCCCCTCTCTTTCGCAAAAGAGAGGGGTACCCGGCAGGCTGTCGCTAAATTAATAATTCTAATGTAGCCGCGGGCTTTAGCCCGCGTAAATTAAGCGCAAGCTAAAGCCCGCGGCTACATTTTTCAATTTATCGACAGCCTGCCGGAGGCCGGGGTGAGTTATATTATAAAAAGACAAAGCTGTTTTCGCAAATTCATAGTCAGAACAAGTAAAAAACCCTTGCGGATTTAAAGATTTGTTGTAGAATAATAGCGTCGCCCCCCTTCCCCCCCCCCCCCCCCCCCCCCCCCCCCC
>JAGVOW010000041.1 GCA_020052515.1 Brevinematales bacterium
AGGCGGGTAAAGGTTTAAGGGGAAAAGGAATTGCCGCAGCCGCCTCCGCATTGGCTCGGACGCCTTCGGCGTCCTCGCTTCCCGCAAAATTTTTCGCGCCGTTTAAAAATAAAGAATGAGAAAAAATAAAAACAAAAATTAAATTGGCGACCCGATAACAAGAAAACTGTCTTGAAAGCGCTTGATAGAGATTCTTTTTAGGCATAACGCATTATTAATTTTGTTTATACCCTTTCCGCCAACTGCAACTGCTTTTTCCCCACCAATCAAAATTGGAGCATAAAAAGCGTATACTTTATCAACGATTTTTTCATCAACAAAATTTCCTAAAACTTTTCCGCCGCCTTCAACAAGAACACTAATAATTTCTCTGCTTCTTAACGACAACAGAAGTTTTTTCACTGGTATATTTTTGCTCTCAAAAGTGAGAACCGGAATACCCTGCTTCGTCAATAGTTCCTTTTTATCTTTTGAAGCATGGGCGGTTGTCGCGATTAAAACATTATTATCCCGAAGCACTTGAGAATTTAAAGGGATCCGAAGGTTGGAATCTAGAATAACCCTTACTGGATCTTTCTTGCCCGGATTACGCACTCCTAGATGAGGATTATCGCGTATTATGGTATTGATTCCCACAAGAATAGCCTGATATTCTCCTCTTAACTTTCTAGCAAATAGACGGGCTTTTTCGTTCGTAATCCATTTTGAATCGCCTGTATATGTTGCGATTTTTCCATCAAGACTGGCTGCGAACTTAATAGCTACAAAAGGCCGATGTTTTTCATAGAAAGTAAAAAATGCCTCATTAAGCGCTTTCGACTCTTTTTCTCGAAGTCCGACCAAAACGGTAATTCCTGCCTGTTTCAGTTTGGCTATTCCACGGCCGTGAACTTTTGGGTTTGGATCAAGTGTTGAGCAAACAACGCGCTTAATTCCCGCTTGAATAATTGCATCAACACACGGCGGCGTTCTTCCATAATGAGTACATGGCTCAAGGTTGACATAGAGCGTAGCTCCCTCAACACTCGTTTTGGCTGCGTTAAGCGCTTCGATTTCAGCATGTGGAAATCCCACTCGTTTGTGATACCCCTTAGCAATAATTTGACCGTCTTTTACAATAACCGCTCCGACCATAGGATTAGGGTTGGTCCACCCCCTGGCTTTTTTTGCCAATCTTAATGTTTCATCTATAAAGTATTCATCAAAAACGGAAGAAGTATGCATAAAGGTTATATTATGTTTAATCGATGACCCAGTTTATGTTTTTTTGTAGCAAGATATTTTGTATTCACTCCGTTAGGCTCGCTTTCTACAGGGATACACTTGATAATATCAATTCCAAAACTAGTAAGTTGTTTTTCTTTGTCTGGATTATTTGTCAAAAGATTAATTTTTTTAATTCCCAGATCTTTTAAAATGTGGGCTGCTACCTCGTAATTCCTGGCGTCAGCCGGAAAGCCAAGCTTGTGATTGGCTTCGACTGTATCGTGGCCTTGGTCTTGCAATAAATATGCTTTGATTTTATTCACTAGTCCAATACCTCTGCCTTCTTGGTTAAGGTATAAAATAACACCACCCCGTGCCTTACTTATTAGGCTCATACTTTGATGTAATTGTTGTCTGCAATCACACCTCAAAGAAAGAAGCGTGTCTCCGGTAAAACATTGCGAATGGATCCGCGTTAATAATGGTTGTTTTTGATTTCCTCTTAACAAAACAGTATGTTCGCGGTTGTCAATGATAGATTTATAGACTGAAATTTGGAATGTTCCGTATGTTGTTGGAAGTCTTGACGTAGCTACTTTGATTACTTCAGATTTATGCAGTAATGATGGTAGAGGATTTCTTTTCAGATATTTAATAAGGTCATTTATTGATACCATCTTGATGTTTAATTTTTGGGAAAGCCTGATTAGATCTTTAAGTTTAGCCATTCTTCCGTCATTTCCGACAATCTCACACAAAACTCCTGCTGGCGTAAGGTTAGCGATTCTGGCTAAATCTACTGCCGCTTCAGTATGCCCATCTCTTTCTAAAACACCTCCCGGTTTTGCAACTAGACCAAAAACGTGCCCTGGTATAGTGATATCTGATTGTTTGGATTTCGGATTTGCTAAAATCCTAATAGTTTTCACTCGATCAAAAGCAGACACACCAGTAGTGATGCCCCTTTTTGCACTTACTGAAATAGTAAAATTCACGCTTGTTTTTTCAGTATTGTTTAAAGGATCAATCATCAAGGGAAGAGATAGAAGATAAGCCTGTGTTGGGGTAATCGCAGTACAAATTAACCCTCCTCCTCTCTGAATCATGGTGATAATGTGTTGTGGACTGACTTTATCAGTAGGAATATAAAAATCTCCTTCATTCTCACGTTTTGGGTTATCCACCAAAATAAGCAACCGACCTTTTTTAATCTGATCTATCGCATCTGGTATTGTTGAGAAATAGCTGTTCATATATTTGCAATGACTTTAATCATTTCCAGTGCAGTTAGAGCTGCTTCGACTCCCTTATTTTCTTCTTTTCGCTTGGCTCTTTCTAGTGCATCTTGTAGATTATACACAGCCAATACTTCAAAAATAACCGGAACTTCATATTCTAAAGAAACCTCCATGCAGCCCCTTGCGCACTCATTAGCAATTTGTTCAAAGTGATAAGTTTTACCTTTGACGATTGCACCAAAAGTAATAATTGCGTCGTATATGTTTTTTTTCGCTACTTTTTTTACAATAAGTGGAATTTCTAGTGATCCGGGAACTCTAAAAATGTCAATTTGACTCCTAGATATTCCTTTCTGTCTAAACGTAGCAATGCAGTATTTTTCTAAATTCTCAGTTACCTCTGCCCGAAAAGAACTACTGATAATTGCAATTTTAATTTCACTTGTTTTTTTCATAATATTTATTTTCTTTGTAATAATTTTTCTAAATATTTTGCAACAATATCAACTTCAACATTGACGAAATCGCCAACTTTAATTGTGTGAAGCATTGTTTTTTCCCAAGTGTGGGGAATAATTCCAACAGTAAAATAGTTTTCGGCTGACTTGATTATGGTCAAAGAGATGCCGTTTACTGCAATTGATCCTTTCTCAACGATATACTTTGAAAGAGAGTTAGGAATTGAAAATTTTAGAATGTAGCTATTATTTTTTTTAATAATGCCTTGCAATCTTCCGGTGCCA
>JAGVOW010000028.1 GCA_020052515.1 Brevinematales bacterium
CCCTGCGCTTTTTTCTCAGTAAGCCTGGTAAAATAAAGAATGGGAGTAAACGATGGAACCTCATCAAGAAAAGAAAAAAACAGCCTGGCCGGTACGGTTTTTTATCTTCCTGAAATAAATTAACACAGCGGGAGTTGTTATATTTGACTCATCTATTAAACTCATATAAAATATTTAATATAATAATTTTATTCTGAAAGTATTAAATGGGATATGAACATGGTAATTTTGAAAGATTATGACAGTTACTTTTTTCACCTCTCTGAAAAAATCAGAAAAATCATTATGAAAACTTTAAAAAAACATGATTCAAATAAATTAAAACTATTTGATGATGATTTGAAAGGTGAACATGAAGCGGATAGAGAAGTCTATTCACGCTTATTAAACTTTTTCTCAAAAAGTAAGATTCCAGCAAACGTTCACATCGAAGGAGAGGAATCTCATTATTATAAAGGAAATCCAAAATTCGTAATCATGATTGATCCGATCGATGGCTCTTTAAACAGGGATTTGAATGTCGGTGATCCGGGAATTGTTGTTACTTTTAGTTTGTCGTTAAAACCAAAATTCAGGGACATTTGTTTTGGTTATATTTACGGCATTCATTCCAGCGATATTTATTATTCAAAAAACGGGAAGTCCTTTTATAAAAAAAGGGGGAATCGCGCTATAGAAATGCATTGCGAGGATACTGTAAACCAATTGAAAGACGCTATTTTATATTACAATGATGGTTATGGGACAGAATTCGCGAAAGCTTCTTTTAGAAAAGCGGGAGCGCTTCCTTTTTTTGTAAAACACCACAATGCTTTTGATAACACTGCTCTCGAAATATGTCAAATTAGTAGAGGAGCGGCGCATATAAGGGTTGAAGCGCGCTCTTATGTGAAAGGAAATAAATTAAAAGGGTCGGATCATGCTAATATTTTGCCGGCGTTTGCAATTGGAGCACCTTCCGGTTTAATTATTACTGATTTGAATGGAAATTCTATAGAAAATATTGAAATTGATCTAGATAAAACTCAAGATTTCATCATCTGTGCCAATAAAAACCTTTTGACTGAAGCGTTAAATATCATTAAAGACAACCTAAATACGCTTAAAATTATTACGGAGACTAAGAGTATATGAAAAGAAAAGTGGCTATATGTTAATTGTTGGTGTTGGAGAAAGCAATAGCATGGATTCTTATGATGCAGGAGTTATTGCGGCAAGTAAAGCTATCGAACAAATAAAATGTAAAAATTGTGATTTTGTTTTTATGTTTGGCACAGCGGGGCATGATCATAACGAGCTAATTAAAGGTGCCCAATCAATTTTAGGAAATATTCCATTAACCGGCTGTAGCGCTGACGGAATAATTACAGATAGAGGCCCTAATGAAGAACTATTTGGCGTTGGTTTAATGGTTTTTAAGTCAGATAAAATTAAATTTTTTAATGCTGTATCACATAACCTTAAAGAAGATTCGTTGAAAGCAGGAGAAGAAATTGGAACTCAATTGAGCAACAACCCTTTAGACAATGCTAAATCATTATTTATTTTCCCGGATGGATTGTCAGTAAACACAAAGGCCTTATTCAATGGCATTCAGAAAAATCTCAATGTTTCTATTCCCTATGTTGGAGGGCTTTCTGCGGATAACATGAAGATGAAACCTGAATTAATCTGGCAGTATCACAATGATAAAGCCTATCAAAATTCTGTGGCTTGCGCTTTGTTAACAGGAAAAATCAACATCGAAATTGGTGTGTCCCACGGTTGTAATCCTATTGGAATTGTAAGAACGATTACTAAATCTATCGCTAATAGAATCTATGAAATAGATGGGCGGCCCGCTTTTGAGACTTTAAAAGAATTTTCTGATGATGATACGATTACTGAAATGACGCCGGAATTAGTGGTTCACCTTTGTTATGGCGAAGTGTTGCCATCAGAGCTTTGTAGTGAATATGATAAATATATAATAAGGACTCCGCTAACTCATAATATTAAAGACGGCTCTATTACAATTCCCACTGAGTTATCGACAGGAACAAAGGTGATAATTATGAGAAGGGATCCCGAAACTATAATAAACAACACCATAAAATTAACAAAAAAAATTAAAAAGTCATTAAAAAGCAACCCAAAAACGATTCTTCAATTTAATTGCGCTGGTCGCGGAAAGATTTTGTATGGAAGAGATTCTTATAAAGAGTTTGAAGCTTCTTACCAAGAATTTAGAAATGTCCCATGGTTAGGTTTTTATGGTTTTGGAGAAATAGCTCCGATAAAAAATAATAATTATTTTCATAACTACACAACAGTTTTATTAATTTTATATTAATATAGGTATGGAATTACGTGGAAAATATTAATCAGGAACTATATGATAGTTTACTTGAACGCTCAAATGTTCTTGAAAATGAAGTCAAAAGAATAGTACGTACTGAGAAAAAATTATATCATATCCAGGCAAATTACGATAGGGAAATCAATAGACTTCAAAAGCTAACGGCACTTATATACAACATTAATTCATTATATGATTACGATAATATAGCATCTATTGTGTGTAAGTCCTTAGTATCAGATTTTGATTTGCAAAAAAGCATTATACTGTTCGAAAAAAATAAAAGATTTATTTTAGGAAGTTATTCTGGGTATGCAACCGGTGTTATTGAGGAAAGACTTGATACAATAAACGCATTAATATACAAAGACATCCTTGAAAAAATATTGGTCGGAAACAATATTATATTTTCAATTAACAATGAGGAATATAAGGAAATTAAAAGTACCGTTGAGGTTGAACATATAGTTATCTCTTCGCTTATAAAAAAAGAAAATAATAATGATAAAATAATCGGTATCATGATAGCCGGAATCTCTAAGGAGAAATTGTCTTTATACCCAACTCTCTCTATAGAGAATACAAACATCTTGTCTAATTTGTCTCTTCAAGTTGCTATGGTTATAGATAATGTGAGACTGATTGAGAATTTAAGAGATAAAGAACAAATTGAAAAATTACATCAACAAAAAGCTGTTTTTTTCATTAATCTTGCTCATGAATCAAAAACGCCTCTTACAATTATTCAAAACAGTTTGGAAGAATATATCCGCAAAACTGAGTTTACTCAGGATCTGAAAGAAATAAAATATAACATAGACCTGCTTTTGAAAAACATGGTTAATTTTCTCGACTCTGAAAAATTACAAAAAGGCCAGATGTTTTATAACCATGATGAGATTTTCTTGTTTTCGGAATTCTTAAGTAGAAAATTGCCTTTGTTTGAAGCTTCTGTAAAAAAGAAAAGAATTAATCTTGCTTATAATATTTCTCCAAATATTTCTATTCGAGCTGATTCATTAGCAATAGACCGAATCGTCAATAATCTGCTGGATAACGCTATAAAATATACAAAAGAGGAAGGTTCTATTGAAGTTAATTTAAAAACTGAGGACAACAATACCATTTTTACAGTCCGGGATTCCGGTGAAGGGATTACTAAAGAAAATTTGCAAGCAATTTTTAACCCCTATTATCAAATATCGCACAAAAAGCGGAACATCCAGGGTATCGGCATGGGGTTATTCATTGTTTCGGAGATCGTAAAATCGCTCTCCGGAAAAATTCTCGTGGAAAGCCGTGAGGGAAAGGGAAGCTCTTTCACTCTCACGCTTCCGCGGGCTATTCTGAAAGACGGCGAAACTGTCAAAGAAGCGGCGGGGCTTTCCGTTCCATTGGCACAGCCGGATTATGAGGAAATAGAAAACCCGGAGAAAACAGACCCCTATCAAAACACGATTTTGATCGTGGAAGACAATATCAGCCTTCTGCTCCAGCTAAGAAAGAATTTCCTGCCCCTTTACAATGTGTTCTGCGCCAAAAATGGCCGGGAAGCCCTGGAAATATTGGACAAATCACAGAATCCAGACCTGATCGTCGCGGACATTATGATGGATGAAATGGATGGGTACGAGCTGATGGAGCATTTAAAGCAAAACGAAGAGCGCAAGGGCATTCCTTTTCTCTTCCTGACGGCTAAAACCGCTTCTACGGAAAACATCCAGGGCTTGAAAAGCGGCGCGATCGACTATATTTACAAGCCGTTTTCTATGGAGATATTATCGGCGAAAGTAGAAGCCCTGATCCAGTACCAGAAGCTCAAGAAAGCCCTTTTTGAAAGCGACAAGTCCGCGAACCTGGGAAAATTTTCCGCCGGCATCACGCATGAGATACTCAATCCATTGAGCGGAATAAAAGGGCCTATTGATTTCCTTCACGGCGAATATGAAAAGAGCGTCCTGCCGCGCCAGGCGGATATCGACCAGGCTTTTAAATATGTCTACGAGAACATCTCCCGAATCGAGAGAATCGTGAAGGATTTGAGGGTGCTCATTTACAACCGGCCTTTTGTGAAGGAAGGCATCCGCCTGAAGGAGACAATCGAGTCGCTCATCCGGATAGTGAACCGGAACTATAAAGAAAGGATTGAATTTGTGATCAATATTCCGGAGGGATTAGTTTTTCAGACCAATGTAACGGCTTTTACGCATATTATCATCAATCTCATCAACAACGCGATTGATTCTATCAGCGGGAAAGGAAAAATTTCCATCTCCGCGTCGGGGGATAAAGGCCGGTACTCGATCGAGATTTCCGATACGGGAACGGGCATTGAATCAAAGCACCTGAGCAAAATATTCGACGCGGATTTCAGCACGAAGGGCATCACCAAAGGAACGGGTTTTGGGCTTTATCTGGTGAGTGAGCTCTGCTCCCGGCTAGGCATCCACATCAGCGTGGAATCCGAAGTGGGTAAAGGGACCACGTTTGTGATACATAATTGAAATATTTGCCCATATTTTTAAATCCCCCTGACCCCCTTTGAAAAGGGGGAATGCCTCCGCTATGGCGGGATTGGGAACGGTGAAAAACGTTCTCCCCGTCCTTTTTTCTTTTCCCAGGCTTACTGAGAAAAAAGCGCAGGGGCGGATGGAATATCACACAGAGCGAGCAAACCACGGACGGTTTGCGCCCCGGCGATCCAAACAAGGATGTTTATAAAGCCGGGCGCGGCGTGTGATATTCCATCCGCCCCGGAGCGTTCTTCAGTAAGCGACGCGCGCTCCCGCGCGCAAATTATATCTCCACTTTGAATTCCGCGCCCCTGTCTACATTCTTCACCGAAAGTTTGCCTTCCATGTTCTTTTCCACGATGACTTTGGACATATACAGCCCTATGCCGGTGCCTGATTCTTTGCTGGTAAAGTAGGGATCAAATATTTTGTGCAGTATCTTTTTGTCTATCCCTCCGCCATTGTCCGTAACCGTCAGGACAGAATGGCTTTTATTCTTGAAAATCCGGATTTTGATAAACGGGGACTGGACTTTTCTTCCCAGCAAGGCGTCTTTGGCATTACTCATGAGATTGAGCAAAACCTGTTTGTATTCATTGGGGTAGCCCGAAAGGCGGACGTCTTCTTCCACCGTTATCTGCAGATTGATGAAATTTTCCGACAGGCTCGCGCCGACGATGCCCAGCGTCTGCTCCACGGCCTCTTTGATGGAAAAATCCTTTTTCTCCTTGTCGGGCCGGAAGAAATTACGGAAATCATCGATGGTTTTGGACATAAAGAGAAGCACATCCATCGCGCTCCTCACATTATCGTTCACATAAGTTTCGGTCAAAATTTTCGCTTTCTGGTGCTGCTGGATATTCTGGACCATCAGACCGACAATATTGAGCGGCTGTCTCCACTGGTGCGCGATATTGGAAAGCATTTCTCCCATGATAGCATGGCGGCCCTGCGCCAGCATAAGGTCCGCCTGCTCCTGGATCGTCTTTTCATGCTCTCTGATGCTTTCCACATATTCCCTCACCCGGCGCTGGATGCTGTTGAACGCGGCGACCAGCCTCCCCACCTCGTCATTGGACGTCACCGGGATCTGGTGGGCCAGATTTTCCTCCTGCCCGGCCGCGATCGCCTCCAGGTTTTCCGCGACATGGTCAATATCTTTAGCCAGGGCTTTTGAGAAAAAGAAAAGGGTAAAGATGCTCAGCCCCATCAAGGCAAGAAACCCAAACAAAAAATAGAGCATCGTCACCGGAGAAACCACTTCGTATCGAATACCGACTACCCAGGGTTTTCCGTCTTTCCCGGGTATTGATATCACCGCTCCCTGTAGTTCAGCGTCATCCCCATAAACATGCCCATTGTATTTCCCGGCGAATTCCTTTAAATAGATCAAAAATATTTTAGTTAATACGCGGCCTTTACTATCGATAATTTTCCCTTCCGGATTTATAATAAAATAGCTGTCTTTTTTACTTTCAAAGGAAATATTTTGAATGATCCTTTCAATACTACCGGCATTCTCCATTCCCCGGGTATTTTGAAACAGCATTCCCAATTGAGTTTTATAAATCCGAAAGAGAAGATTCCCCTTTTCTTCCAGAAGCCGGGAATACCCCAGGAGCGCGGTAAAAAGGACAGCGACAATAAACAGAGGTAAAATCTGAATGAATGTCTTGTAACGCAAAGAAAAACGCTTTTTCTCCAGTTTTTCATACCCTTCTCGGTAAACAGAAAGAAGGATTCGAGAAAAAATACCCTTGGAAAAAAAGAGAGAAACAATCCCGACAAAAGCAAAAAAAGAAAAAATCAGAACAGAAATTTTCAGTATAAAAGAATATGGTATTCCAATCTTAAAACCTATTATAATTAAAAATAAAATTGTAGTAAATGCTCCAAAAACAATTCCAAAAAAATAAATTTGGTAGGGAAGATTTAAGTATTTTTCCCAGACTTTTAAAAAAGCTTCATGTTTTCCCGAATCAGCCGGTTCAAATTGTTGCTGAAGATGAATCTGATTGATATCTTTCAAATTCAGAAATAAAAAAGTATCGCTAGCCAAAAATACAAGAAAAACAATGATCGCAAACTGAAAGAAGTAAAGGGGAGCGCCTAATTTTTCGGTAATCCCTATAAACTCTGGCGGATAATTCAGCATTAATGGTATTAGAAAATAGTAACACGCCGCTCCGAGCAGAACACTGAGATCATAAACCAGAATGATCATCAAAACCGGGTGTTTGAGCAGAAACGGCCCTTTCTTAGTTTCTTTTGTCTTTTCCTGAGCGTTTGTCAAATTTTTCATATTTTTGTCCTCCTCTGAGATTTTTTTTATTTGTATAACTCGTATAGGCGAGGTTAATTAACCTCGCCTATACCGCACTTAACTGTTAAATCATTAAATCAAACAATTTTTCGTCAGTAAAACAATATTTATTTTCACCCAAATCGTGTTTTATATATTGTTTCCTGATATACTCTACATGATTGACAAATTCCTCCGTATCCAGAAGTAAACGACAATAAAACGATTTGTGCCACTTAAAAGCGGGCAGCGGATGGCGTACGCCATATTTGTTAAACAATTCGGATTGATATCCTATTAATTTTTCGTAATTCCGTTTTAAATTATGCATAATTTCTGAATAATTAATGTCTTTCCCTGTCTGAATCAACAAATGCAAATGATCGGGGTTGATCTTGTAAGCGATTATTTTAAAATTCTTCAGTTTACGGCAATATTCCAGATTATCAAGAAACAATCGACATAACAAATCCTCAACAAAATAGGGGTAACGGTTTATCGTATTCGTAGTAATAAAATATACCCCATCTTTCTCATAAAACCGTTTTGGAGAATTCCGATGGTATAGCATTTTCATTTCCTCTTTTATTTCGTTATAGACGCATTTGTAAATAGGCGTTATATGTCGGGCCGTTGTAGATAGGCGAGGTTAATTAACCTCGCCTATGATTCATATCACAACAATACGTCTATATACTTCGACATTCCTTATTCAGACTTAATAAACCCCCTTTCCACCCAATGTTTCGCTATCTTTTCTATATACTCGCGGCTCACTTCCGGCCATTCAAAGCCGATTTCTTTTAAAATGCCGTTAGTAACGTCATTTTTTATTTCTACCCGGTATTCATCGGAAAAGAGCTTCTCGAAATTAAAATCCTCTTTGATCACGTCCAGCGCATCCGACGGGACGCCCTTTTCCGAAAGCTTCGCGACGTATTCCCGGAAAGAGGGATTTTCCAGAATGTCGAGCTTTTTCCCGAGCGCCGCCGCGAAAACGCTCAAAAATTCACCGATTTTCGGCCTCCGGTCATTCACGATATGAAACACCCTGCCCTCCGATCCTTTTCGGCGGAAGAGCTCTACTATAGAGCGGGCGCAGAAATCCACCGGCGTAAAGTCGCACTCTTCACGGTAAGCCTGAGAAGGAACGACGCCGGCTTCCAGAATAGCCTTCAGAATATTGCGGACAATATTCTTTTGTATCCCGATCTGAAAACCTCCGTCGGCAGAACGCTCGCTGACATTGCCGAGCCTATAGATAGAAGCCTTCAGGCCCTTTTCCATCTCAAAAAGAAGAAAGTTTTCCGCCAGGAATTTGCTTTTCATATACACCTGTTCCGCGTAGTTCTGACCGATGAAGAAATCATTTTCTGAAAAAGAAGGCCGCTTTTCTTTCTGACGCCCGATCAGGTCCCCCGATACGCTTAAGGTCGATATAGCATGCAGCGGCTTCCCAAAAGCTTTTGAGAATTCCGCGATATTCTTAGTTCCGTCAACATTAATTTTAGCTATTTCCCGGTAGTTTCCTTTATGGATAACTGCGGCGGCGGAGTGAATCACCGCGTCTACCCTTTTTCCCAGTTCCGCGTATTCCTCTTCCAAAAGCCCGAGCTTTTCTTCCGCTACATCCCCCAGCGCTATTTTCACCCTCTCCGAGAGAGGCTTCGCGAAGGCGTCGCCGAAATAAAAAGAAAGAACGGATGAAAGCCTTTCCCCGGCCTCCCGCGAGTCTTTTCCCCGGACCAGGCAATAGACAACCGCGTTTGTGCCGGAAAGCAGTTCTTTCAAAAGGTACGCGCCCAGATAGCCGCTCGCCCCGGTGAGAAGGACAGCGTGGTAATTCATGAGGCTCCTGTCAAAAGCCGTTTCTTCGCGTTTTTTTTGATAAATCTCACTTTTTTCTTCTGTCTCTTCTCTCCGGATTTCACCGCGGACCAGGGCGGCGATCTGCCGGATAGTGGGACAGCGGTAGAAATCCTGCACCGAAAGCCCCCACTCCCGCTCAAAAAGCATCCCCTGTATTTTGATGAGAGAGAGAGAAGACGCTCCCAGGTCAAAAAAACTGTCGTCTATTCCGGCTTTCTCAATATGGAGCGCCTCCTGAAAAACAGAGACGAGGATTTTCTCCACATCGTCCCGCGGGGGACTATACTCTCTTTTGACAACGGAAGAGTCATCCGGTTCCGGCAGAGCTTTTCGGTCGACCTTTCCATTCGGCGTCAGGGGAAGCTTTTCCAGATAAACAAACCGGGAAGGAATCATGTATTCCGGTAAACTCTTTGAAAGGATGGCTTTCAAAAACGGAATGTCCAGTTCTTTTTCTCCGGTGTAGTAAGCGCACAAAAACTTTTCCCCTTCCGGGTTTTCCCGCGCTAGCACTACCGATTCTTTCACCCCCGGAATTTGGAGCATCCTGCTTTCTATCTCCCCCAGCTCGATCCGGAATCCCCGGATTTTCACCTGATGGTCTATCCTTCCGATAAACTCGATATTCCCATCGGGAAGCCAGCGCGCCAGGTCCCCTGTTTTGTACATCCGCTCGCCCGGAATAAATGGGTTCGGCACAAACTTTTCCGCCGTATGCTCCGGCTGATTCAGGTAACCCCGGGCTAGACCGATGCCACCAATACAAATCTCGCCAGGAAATCCGACAGGTTGTAATGAATCAAATTTGTTTAAAATATATATTTCAGTGTTTGATATTGGCATACCAATTAAAATATTTTCTTTTTCCATAGGTAATAAAAAAGTTGAGGCTATGCAACTTTCAGTTACTCCATATTCATTAATGAGATCTGTGTGATTTAATTTTTCTTGATACAATTCCAATATGTTTTTTGAAACTGTTTCTCCACCAAATATTATATTTTTCAAAGTTAAATTCTCATAATTAGCTATAGATTGAAAAATATTATAGAAAAAAGACGGAATTAAACTCATATGGGTAATTTTATTATCTTTAATTTTTTCTATTATCCTCGGAAAATTTGATATATTCTTTTTTTCTACTGAAACATATTCTCCTCCGCATAATATAGCAGAATATAGATTGGATCCAAAAGCATCAAAAGTAAAAGATATTAAATCAAAACACTTGTCTTCGCTAGTTAATTTATATTTTTTAATCCTAAATATTATATAATTAACTAAACTGATGTGCTCGATCATCACTCCCTTCGGTTTCCCCGTGGAACCGGAGGTGTAGATAACATAAACCAGGTCAGTGGGCTGGTTACCATTTTCTAAGGGGGAAGGGTCATTCTGGTAGAGGACGGGTTCGTCGAGATTGATTATTTCTCCTTGAAAAGGAGGGGAGTTAATAAATGATTGCGTCAGCAGAAGCTTTGCCTGGCTGTCGGTAAGCATGTAGTTGATCCGTTCTTCCGGGTAGTCCGGGTCGATGGGCAGATAGGCGCCGCCCGCTTTCAGTATGGCGAGGATGCCCACTATCATCTCGAAAGAGCGCTCACCCATGATCGCGACGATGCCGTCCGGCTTTGCCCCTTTTTCCCTCAAAACCCGCGCCAATTGATTGGACTTTTGATCGAGTTCCCGGTAGGTCATTTTTTGATCCTCAAAAACGAGCGCGATAGCCGCAGGTGTTTTCGCCGCCTGCTCCATAAAAAGCTGATGGACTGTTTTGTCCCGGGGAAATTCCGAAGCGGTATCGTTAAACTCAAACAGCAATTGATTCTTTTCCGCTTCCGAAAGCATTTCCAGCTCATAGAGCTTTTTACCGGGGTTTTCTAAAGCGTCTTCCGCCAGATTCAGAAGATGCCCCGCCATCCGCTCGATTTCATCCTCCGTAAAAAGTTCCACCAGATAGTCAACATTGAGCACATAACTTCCTTTACTCTCCCGGTCATTTAAAAAGACATTCACGGAATTGGTTTGATGCCCGCTGAAGTGCCATTTAGATTGATACAAACCAAGTTCCTGAGAAAAGTTGTAATTTGCGTTCTGATAAGCAAATGTAACATCAAAAAGGTCTCCTTTTACCTGGTGCCTTTTTCTGAAATCCTGAAGGACAAAAAGATAGGGGTATTTTTGATTTTTTAATACCTCCTTCCACTTTTCCAGAAAACTTTTCGCGTAATCCTCAAAGGAAGATTCCATGCCGGCGTAGAGCCGGATGGGAAGGGTATTGACAAACATCCCCACTGTTCCTTTCTCTCTGACGCTCAGGCGGTTCAGGACAGATGTGCCGATAGAAAGGTCCTGCTTTCCGGTGACCCGGGCCAGGTAAATAGAAAGGATAGAAAAGAAAAAGCTGAAGGGGGAAAGTCCCCTCTCCCGGCAGAAGCTATCCAAACACAAAGAAAGCTCCCGGGAAAAGATCGCGCCTTTTCTTTTCGCGCGCGTGGAAAAAGAGCCAATCGGCCGCTCTTTGAAGGCTATAAACTCCGGGACAGTTTCAAACTCCTTTTCCCAGAACTCCCGCTGTTTCAGAAACCGCTGTGAAATCTGAAACTCCTCTTCACCGAAGACAAATTCAAGGTAGGAGGGGTTTTCTTCTCTGGAGACCAATTCCCCTCTTTGAAGCATAGCGTAGTACTCAAATATTTGATTAAAAGTGTTAACCGCTGACCAGCCGTCCGTTATCGTGTGGTGCATTTTCAAATAGAGGGCGCTTTCCCCGCCGGGCAGGTCGATAAAAGCGAAATAAAAGAGCGGGGAATCCAGAAGCGGAAAAGGCTTCCGCGCCAGCGCCTCTTCCCACTCAAAAAACTCCCGCAGATCAGAAAGGCGGCTATAGTCGATCCGGGCAAGTTCATAGGCCTCATAGGGCGCGATGTACTGTCTGGCTTCTCCATTTCTCTCTGTTATCCGCAGGCGGGCTGGCCCATTTTTCACCAGGAAGGTATTCACCGCTGTTTCCATCCGGTGAAAGTCCAGCCCCCCCCTTACGCGAACCGTACCGGCGACATTCCCCAGGCTGGTGCCGGGGAAGACTTTTTCGCTGTACCAGATGAGCTTCTGAGGGTGGCTTAAGGGGTAGTATTTTTCAAAGGAAATCAGATGAGAGTCCAGCATCTTCTTTAGTTCCGCGAGGCCTTCCCTGGAAAGCATCACCCTTCTGGCGAGGGGTAAAGCGGAAATCCCGGGCAGAAAAACAGATCCCCCCCAGCTCTTTAAAACCGGGTAAAACAGATGAAATTTTCCTTTACCAAAATCTTTATAAAAAGAAACCGCCGCCGGCAGGAAAGACGCGAGAAGAGCGGAAAGGCTTCCTTCCCGCTTCACCGGATAAAGCCTGCAATTGCTTTCCAGGCCGCCCGGCGACATCTCCAGGGAATACGCTTCCGCCACAGCGTAGGCGGCTGTCTCCCCGCCGGCAAGTATCTTCCAGAGCTTTCTTTTCATCAAAACCCCGGCGGAATAAAGCGCTTCTTTAGCTTCTATTTCTTCAAAGCGCCCGGCACGGTAATCATAGCAGTCCCTTTCCAGCTCAGGCAGGCTGTTCTCAGCGTAGCTGAGAAACTCACCGGGGGAAAAAAGCTCCTCTACCCTATAGGTGGTTTCAGCCGGCGGATTTTTAAAAGATCCCATCCGGCACTCAAAATGCCCAATCCGCTCATAAGAGAGCTTCCTTCTGTCTTTCAACAGTTCCGCGGCGCCGTTGAAAAGCCCGTCTATCCAGTCATAGTCCGA
>JAGVOW010000016.1 GCA_020052515.1 Brevinematales bacterium
AATATTATAAAGCAAAATAAAAAGAATAGTAAAAAAGCGCGGAGCTTCTCCTGCGGATCCGACCCCGCGCTTTTTTGAAGTTTTTTCATTTCAAATCCATTCCTGATTTTCATTTCTCTAATACTATCATTTAGAGCGCCAAAAAATGAAATTTTGAAAAAATATTTTTTTAGTGTGTATTTGCGGATAAAAAACGGCTTTCGCTAAGTCACGTTAAGAATTGGAGTTAAATCCGTCGATTCTCCTTCTTCTCGCCTCTTCGCGTGCTTTCGTGGATAAAAACGGTTTTCAAGGAATTTGAGGAAAGGAAGGTTTTACAGCCATGAGTCAAATAAGTAACGCTAAGTACGCTAAGTACGCTAAGATTTTTCGTTTGAATCTATTAAAATCTGGTTGTAAAGGTCTTTGTGAATCCAGAAACCGGTTTTAGAGATCAGGTCGTCAAGGAGAGGTTTTACAGAGGGGATTAGATTTTTTTTCTTGGCGATTTGCAGGATTCCAACAGTACCTGTTTTTTTTAAATCCAATTGGTCGGCAACGATCCTGCCGTTTTTCTCATCGATCAAAAGAAGGTCAGCGTTCATTTCAGACGCCAGAGTAATAGCAGCGGATTCGCCCGCGTCAAGTTCGGCAAGTATGAGATGATACATATCTGTATTTTTTATATTGTTATGGATGATCCAGTCATAAGTTTTGACTTCCTGAGAGCCTGGCTGCTGGTAGTTGGTAATTTCAAAGAAAACGGCGGAAGGGATGTAAATATTTCCGAAAAGGGATTTTAGAATATCGAGAGAGCCAATGCCAGCCAATTTAATAATAGGCGTAGTGTTGCTGACGACAATCACAGAAGCCCCATATCTTTAAGAGTTTTCATGTCGTCTTTATAGTCCTGAAGGTCGTAATGAACCGGAATTTTACGGCTTGCCAGAAGGTGCTGGAATTCAAATTGCCCCATCTCAGCGAGTTTGCTAGCCTGCCCAAGCGTCAGTTTATTTTTCTGGAAAAGAAAAACGGCAAGCTCTGTTTTAAATTCGGATTCGGAAAAATGAGTGGCTCTCACCACGTCATCGGCTATTACTAAAGGCATAATCATTACCTCTTTTGATAAAGGATAAATATTTTTTGAGTAAAAATCAAGTTTTTTAGTAATCGGTCAGTTTAGGGAAAAGAAAATTTGAAATAAATAAGTTATCTCCTTATCATATTTCGGGTTATCCCACTCTGAAAGGGGCATTATGAAAAAGATTGGGTTTTGTCTGTTTTTTCTATTGGCTTATTATTTGAGCTTTGCCGAAGACCTTACCGTGAAGCCCACCACGATTGTTGGGTTTCTCAATACCGGCAAAAACGCAGAAAACAATTTTAACATTGTTATTATTAGGTCTTTGCTGACTTTCTTTTCCCAGCTTCCCGATACCAGAGTTACTCCCTATGAAGATCTGGCGAAGAGGGCGAGCGGTTTCTGGCGTAATACAAAGCTGAATCTGGACGAGGCGGTCCAGATTGCCCAATATTTTGAGTCGAAGCAGATGATCGCCGGGGATTATTCCGTTGATAAAAAAAGAAATAAAATAACCATCCATGTCATTGTTTACGATGTGGTGACGGGAGAGCTGAAGCTCGAGAGGACCTATCAAAGCACGGGTAAAATGGGGATATTTAATACGATTGACGATATGGCGCAGAATTTGAGCGGTTTGATGGCGGGAAGGGAGCTGAATGTAGGTGCGGTGCTGGTTAAATTTCAGAATATCAAAAGGCCTTATGACCTGTTTATCAACAGCAAGCTGGTGTCTAAAATCAGCAATCAGACTGTGTTTCAGGCGAGGCTTTTCGCGAGTGAGCCGATAGAATTGTCCATCCGCTATTCTGACAGCGGCAAAGAGGCCCTCCGCAAGCGGTTTACTTTGAAAAAAGATGAGATCGCCAGCTTTGATTTTATGCCCAGCGGTAAAATGATTGTGAAAAATATGATCCGGACTGCCCAGGGGTATCTTGATGGGCAGGACATGGGGACTATAGAAAAAGATAGGGAATTTATAGGCTCTCTATCCGCTTCCACGAATCATACCTTGACTTTGACATCATTTTTTAAGGATATCGTTGTTACCAATGTCAATGTGGAAGAAGGCGAGGAAAGGGTTTTAGTCCTGCTGACGGAACAAAATCCGCCGCCTGTGACAAACCGGGGTGTGGATTATACCGGGAAAGAGCCATTGTGGGATTTGCTGGTTCCCGGCCTGGTGCAATTTCAGGCTAATGACAACTGGATGGGAGGGCTTTTCCTGGCTGGCGGAGCTGCAGGTGTTGGCCTGACTGCCTTTTCTATTACCGGCCTTTCCATTGCTTCCTGCCGCTATAATACCGCGCCGGACGCGGAGACAGCGGTTAGATATAAGAGTTATGTTGAAGATTGGACATTGTTGCTCTGCGGAAGCGCTGTTCTCTGGCTGGGCTCAGCGGGATTATCCGCTTTTCATGCCGCTACGCAGAAAAAATCGAAAGCTTTTCAAGCGGGGCTTCCTCATTTTTATTGTGGAAAAAGCCGTTTGTTTTGCCGGCTACGGAAAATAGCCCGGTTGTATTTGATTCATTTTTAGTTGCCTCAGCGGGAAACAGGCTTTATATATTCAATAAAGACGGTAATTTGATAAAGGTCATTAAAGACGGTAATTTGATAAAGGTCATTGCTGTTCTGGCTGGCGGCGGCAATTTAACAAAGCCGGTGGTAAAGAATGGTCTCATTGTTCTGGGTTCTGATATGGGTGGCATCTTTGCTTATTCGCTCAAAGGCGAACTGCTCTGGAAAGATGTTTCAGCCGGCCAGATCCAGTTCGGCAATACGCCGGTTGTTTGCGGTTCGATGATCGCTTTGCCCACAGTGGATAAGGGGATACAGTTTTATCAAACAAACGGAGTTTATGCAGGGGATATCGCTGAAACAAGAGAAAAAGCGGTTTATTCCACACCTCTCTTTGTAAACAATGGAAAATATCTCGTTTACGCGGCGGAAGACGGCATTGTTTCGGCATATAATTTAACCAATAAAGCTATTGTCTATAGCAAAAAATTTGCGAGGGGCCGTGTGGTTGAGCCCGTAATCGGAAATGACAAAATCGCGATTCTATTTTATCACTCGGGGAATCTTTCTGCCTTTAATCCGCTCAATGGCGAATCACTCTGGGATTTTGAAGCGGATGTTTTAAAAAAAGCGGCGTGCGTACCCTTTTTATTGTCCAATCAATTGCTGACGCTTTCCACTACTCAGTCCGATTCTGTTTTACTATCGGTTGACCTCGAAAAAGGCAAGCTGAATTACAGCCGGAAATTGAGCGCTCCTGTTCAATCGGCTTCGTTGATAGGCAATCACTTTTATCTCGCGCTCACAAACGGCGTTGTCGAAGTGTTAAACCTTGATAATCAAGAACTATTGAGGGATTATCCGCTTTCTGGAAGTATCAATCAATTGGCCGTATCGGCGGAAGGCGTCTTTGTTTTTACTTCAGAAAATTTGATTCGGCTTAAACCATAGGTTACTTTCTTTTTTTTTTATCTTATGATAGAATATACCAGATGGAAAGAAAACTACATGAGCGTGAATATGCAGAAAATAAAGAGAGCTGTTTATCCAGGCACTTTTGATCCGCCAACTAATGGACATATTGATATAGCTAGAAGGGCGGCTGCTATATTTGACGAAGTAATTATCGCTTTATTGGATAATCCCGCCAAAGCGCCTCTTTTTTCTAAAGGGGAAAGAATTGAAATGCTGAAAAGCCTTTTTCAGCAGGAAAAAAAGATTATTGTGAAGTCGTTTTCCGGGCTTTTGGTCGATTTTGCTGAAAAAGAAGGAGCTGTGGCCATCGTAAGAGGCCTAAGGGCTGTGTCGGATTTTGAGTATGAGCTTCAGCTGGCCTCTTTAAATCTTCAGCTCAATGCCCATGCGGAAACCGTGTTTTTTATGTCCAGTGATGAAAATCTGTTTGTCAGTTCCTCTATGATTAAGGAAATCGCGAGATTGGGCGGAGATATTTCTAAAAAAGTTCCCGCGGTTGTTTGGAAGGGGTTGAAGAGAAAGTTTTGTGAGGGCTAAATAGAGAAATGTCCAATAGGCGACAATAATTATTGTCGCCTATTAGAAAGTTACAGAGGTTTTTATGGGAGATTTTAAGAAAGAAATGCTGGGGATTGTAAAGAATTCGCCGAAAAGACTGGTCCTTCCGGAAGGGGAAGATATCCGGGTATTAAAAGCGGCGGAAATGATTATAAAAGAACGTTTTACCAGCGAATTGTTTGTATTGGGCGATCCTGATCAATTAAAGGCTAAAGCGGCTTCTGAGGGTGTTTCTTTGAAGGGAGTAGAGCTTTTGTCTCCTCTGCATTCCAAAATGTTGCCGGATTATACCTCAAAATTGTACGAATCGAGAAAAAATAAAGGACTGACTGAAGAAGAAGCGGAAAAAATGATGAAAGATACAGTTTATTTTGGCGCTATGATGCTTCATACCGCGGAAGTGGATTCTATGGTTTCCGGGAGTATGACTCCCACGGCAAAAACTGTCCGTGCTGCGCTGATTGTGGTAAAGCCCAGAGAAGGGATTAAGACGGTTTCCGGGAGTTTTGTGATGATTGTGCCGGATTGTTCTTATGGACGGAATGGGGGGTTTATTTACGCGGATAGCGGGGTTGTGCCGGAACCTGCTCCGGAGCAATTGGCGGATATCGCGATTTCTTCAGCCGAAACCTGCCGCAAGCTTCTTCGGACAAAACCGATAGTCGCTTTACTTTCTTTTTCTACATTGGGCAGCGCTGATTCTCCCTCGGTTTTGAAGGTTCGGGAAGCTGTTTCTATCCTGAAGCAGAGAAAAGTAGACTTTTTGTTTGATGGGGAAATGCAGTTTGACGCGGCAGTTGAGCCCAGTGTCGCTCTCGCTAAAGCCCCGAATTCTATTGTAGCGGGTAAAGCCAATGTCATGGTTTTTCCGGATCTGAATTGCGGCAACATTGGCTATAAAATCACTCAGCGGTTGGCAAAGGCGGAGGCCTATGGGCCTTTACTACAGGGGCTTTCGAAGCCGGTCAATGATTTGTCGCGCGGAGCAACGCCTGAAGACATTATGATTGTGTCCGCTATTACGGTTGCTCAAGCCGGGTAATTGATTTTGGATGATAAATAGACGACAATAATTATTGTCGCCTATGAAGTTACAAAGGAGATAATTTATGAATATTCTAAAAGTAGTTTCATTAATTGGTGTTTTATCCGCGCTGCTCTTGAATTCTTCTTTCTCGCTGGTCATTAAATTGGGCAGCATTGCTCCTGAACAAACGCCGTGGGGCGAAGCCATCAATAGAATGGCTTCCGATTGGAGCAGGATTTCAGGCGGGACGATTGAACTAAAAGTTTATCATAATGGTATAGCGGGGTCAGAATCGGATATGCTGCGAAAGATGAGAATCGGCCAGCTTCAAGCAGGTGTTTTCACCAGCTTCGGCTTGAATGAGATTTCTCCGGATATTTTATCTTTGAGCATCCCTTTTCTGATTCGGACAGAGGGCGAACTGGATTATGTGCTGAAGAAGCTGCAGCCGGTATTGGAAAAAAAGATTGAAGCCAAGAAATATAAAGTAATCGCATGGTCCAGAGTGGGATGGGTGAGGTTTTTTTCCAAGAAGCCGGTTGTTTACCCGAAAGATCTGAAGGCTCAAAAAATGGCTTCTAATCCCGATGACGAAGCCTTAATCCAGGCCTGGAAGGTTTTGGGTTATCCACAGGTGCCAGTGGCGGTTCCGGATATTTTATCCAGCCTCAATAGTGGAATGATTGAGGCGATTTATGCCAGCCCGATAGCGGTAGGCGGTTTTCAGTGGTTTGGATTGGCCAGGTACATGAGTGATTTCAAAATTTCTCCTTTTATGGGCGGTATTGTGATGTCGCAAAGCGTATGGGAAAAGATTCCGGAAAATTTAAGGCCTGAACTGATGAAATCAGTCCGAGCATTTGAGTCGGAACTGGTCAAAAATGTCCGGGATATGGAAGAAGAGGCTATCAAAACTATGCAGACTTATGGTTTGATAATAGCCCCCGCTCCGAAGGATGCCGAAGCGGAATGGAAAGGAGAGTTGAATAGGGGCATTAATAATATGCTGGGTAAAAGTTTTTCCAAAGAAATGTATCTTTTGATTAATAAATACCTGGAGGAATACAGAAGCAAAAAGTAAAAATGGGCAATTCTAAGTGGAGGCAGTAGAATGAGTTTCAGAAAAACAGTGGTACTTTCTTTGATTGTTTTATTTCAGGTTTCCTGTTCTTTAAATAAAATGGTGGTGAATGGCGTGGCGGATGCTTTGTCTAAAGGCGGCGGAACTACATTTACAGGTGAAAATGACCCTGAGCTGGTGGGAGATGCCCTGCCTTTCGCGTTAAAATTTTATGATTCCATTCTGGAGCAGGCCCCTGAACATGAAGCCCTCCTTCTTTCCACGGGTAGCGCTTATGTTATGTATGCCAATGCCTATCTGCATTCACAGGCTCAGATGCTTTCGTCAAAAGACTTTGAAAAAAAAGATTTCTTATTGAAGCGGGCTAGAAACCTCTATTTACGCGGAAGGGATATGGTGATAAAGGGTTTATCCATCAGGCATCCGCAATTGCGAATTTCAAACGAACAAAAGCAGTTTGAAGAATCTTTAAAAGATATGAACAGAGAAGATGTTTCCTATCTTTATTGGGCATCTGCGGGCTGGATGGCCGCTTATTCGCTGAATACGCTGGATATAAATGTTTCTATTGGCGTGCCTAAAGTGACTGCGATGATGAGGCGGGCACTGGAGTTGAATGACGAATTTGACGGAGGGGCGATTCACGATTTCTTTATTTCTTTTTATGCATCGATGCCGGTATCAATGGGAGGAAGCCCTGAAAAAGCGCGGGAGCATTTCAAAAGGGCGGTGGAGATATCAAAAGGCCGTTCCGCATCTCCTTATGTTTCATTAGCTACCTCTCTTTGCGTGAAAAATCAAAATGAGGAAGAGTTTCAAAATCTTCTAAATCAAGCATTGCAAATTGATCCCGAAGCTGATAAAAGCAAGCGTCTGGTGAATATTCTCTCGCAGAGGAAGGCAAAGTGGTACTTAGCGCATCAGGATGATTTCTTTATTCGTTAGTTCTCACTTTTAGGGGGGTGGGTGTGTTGAAGGAAATTTTTTTGTTTTTAGCCTGCCTTTTTGTTTTTCAAGCCTTTATTTTTTCTATTACTACTGATGAATTCTTAAGTAACGAGCTTGCGAGGCAAAGGTACACACAGGAAGGAAGTCTGAAGCTTTTAAGTATGATCAGTAATGAGCTTTCCGAAAACACAGAGTCAGCCGAATTGAATTGGCTTTATGCTGCGATGCTTTATTTTTATGGTGATTATTATGAAGAAGATACGGCAAAGAAAAAAGAATATTTTACACAAACAAAAGACTTTGCTTTTAAAGCTGTTTTGATTGACCCAAATAGCGCGGATGCTCATTATTGGCTGGGGGTAGGGTATGCCAAATGGTCTGAGGCGAATGGAATTCTGGATAGTTTGTTTTATGCCGATGATGTGCGCGATGAAATGACAAAAGTCATTACTCTGCAGACAAATTTCTTCAAAGGGATTGCCTGGGCAATCAGGGCAAAGGTCTACAATGTGGCGCCCGGATGGCCAATGAGTGTGGGAGATAAGGAAGAATCTTACAGAAATATCAGCAAAGCCCTCCAGATAGGGTCCGATTTTCGGTTTATTCATCAATTGTACGCAGAAATGCTTTTGAATGATGGGAATTACCGTGAAGCGAAGAAAGTAATAGAAAAAGCGCTGGCCTTGCCTTTAGATGAAAAATATTTAAAAGAGGAAGAAAAAGTAATAGGGATCCTTCAAAGATATCTCATCATGGCGAACAAAAAGTTGAATGTGCTGCCAACTCCTTAAGCCGGAATTGAGTAATTTCCAGCGCCCAAAAAAAAGGTTGATTTTTTGAAAAAAATAAGTTATAATGAAACTCGGGTTTTTTGTATGACAAAGAGTTGAGTTTTTCTGATAAGCCCTCAGTTGTATAAAGCCTTTATAGGATTATGAGATAAGTTTTTCAAATTTCTTCAGGAGGATATAACTGTATGGAGATTACTGACATCAGAATTAAGAAGGTCGAGGGTGAAAACAAGTTAAAGGCTTATGCTTCCATTACCTTTGACGACAGTTTTGTGATCCACAATATTAAAGTGATTGAGGGCAATAATGGTTTGTTTATTGCTATGCCGTCCCGAAGAACCAGAAGCGGCGAAATGAAGGATGTCGCGCATCCTATTAATTCTCAGTTTAGGGAAAAAATTCAAAGTGCTATTTTGGAAGCTTATCAAGCAGAATAAATTTGAGTGTTCTTTGTTTCTAATTTGTATTGCGCAGATAATTTGAAAGAATTTTTTGGGGCGTAGCCAAGTTGGCAAGGCAGCGGGTTTTGGTTCCGCCATTCGAAGGTTCGAATCCTTCCGCCCCAGTGCTTTTTATTGTTTTTTATGTAGGGGTAGGTTGTGGCAGTTTCTAATATAAAATTAATATCCGGCAGGGCTAATCCAATACTGGCGGAGAAAATAGCTTCTTATATAGGCCTTCATTTAGTGAACGTTTTGATCACTGAGTTTGCTGACAGTGAGATTTTTGTTAAGATCGACGAGGATATCAGGGGTAAAGACGTATTTGTGATTCAGCCGACCTGCAATCCGGGTTATAAAAATTTAATGGAATTGCTCATTATTGTGGATGCTTTGAGAAGGGCCTCCGCGGACCGGATTACCGCGGTAATTCCTTATTTTGGCTATGCCCGCCAGGACAGAAAGGCTGAGCCGAGAGTTCCCATAACATCGAAACTGGTGGCTAATTTGTTGACAGTAGCAGGAGTAGACAGGATTTTAAGCCTTGATTTGCATGCGGCTCAGATACAGGGATTTTTTGACATACCGGTGGATCATCTTTACGCGACGCCTATTTTTCTGGAAACGTTAAAAGATAAAAAGGATCTTTCTAATTATATTGTGGTATCGCCGGATACCGGCGGAGTGGAGAGGTCTCGTTTTTTTGCCCGTCAGATCAACGCGAATATCGCTATTCTGGATAAGCGGCGTGAAAAGAAAAATGAAGCGGAAGTAGTAAATCTGGTAGGAAACGTTGACGGAAAGAACGTGATTATGATTGATGATATGATTGATACAGCCGGGACTATTACTCAAGCCGCGAAGATTTTAAAAGAAAATGGGGCTTTAACGGTAGATGTTTACTCTACCCATGGAGTTCTTTCAGGCCCCGCGGCCGAAAGAATCCAGGCTTCTGTTATTGACAATCTTTATGTAACGGACTCAGTCCCGATAGATGAGAAGAAGAAAGAGATAATGGGGAAGAAGTTTCATGTCCTTTCGGTATGTGATTTGTTTGGCCAGGCCATTGAAAGGATCCATTTGAATTTGTCGGTAAGTTCATTGTTTGTATCGGAAAGTAAAGTAAAATAATAATTTGATTGCGAGCAGGAGGATTGTTTTATGTCGCAAAGCGATTTTGTATTAAACGCGGAAGCAAGGGAAAAGGTTGGTAAAGCCAGCGCGAGATCGGTGAGAAGTTTGAAAAAACTGCCGGCTGTTGTTTACGGTCCGGAAATAAAGGATAATATTTACATCCTTATCGATTACAAGGAATTTGAGAAGGCTTTTAAAGCCTTTGGAAGGCACCATCCCCTTACCATTTCTGTGGGAAAGAAGAAGTTAAGCGTGATTGTTAAAGATTACCGGATTCATCCAATATCCCGGGATTTTCTTCATGTTGATTTTTACGCTTACGCGCCTAAGAAACCTTTTACGACGGAAGTGCCTTTAAATTATCTTGGTACGCCTGTGGGAGTAAAAGAGGGCGGCGGGTTGTATGTTTTTGCGCGGAAGTTGAAAATTAATACCGATATTGAAAACTTGCCAGCGGCTGTCGATGTTGATATTTCTCAACTGAAGATCAATCAATACCTTATTGTCAGGGATATCCAGAAGGGAAATTATAAAATTTTGACCCATGAAGGCACAGCGTTAGTGGAAATTAAGTAGTTTTCTTTTGGAGGTTTTGTTTGAAGCTGGTGGTAGGCCTTGGTAATCCAGGCGAAACCTATGAAGGAACGAGACACAATCTGGGATTTATGGTTCTTGACAGATTGGCTGCACGTTATGGTACCTTTGTAGATACAAAAAAAAAGAAGTCTATGATTGGCCGGTTTAGAATCGGGAAAGAAAGGGTGATGCTCTTGAAACCGCAAACCTTTGTGAATTTGAGCGGAGAAGCGGTTCTCTATATGGCCAGTTTTCTGCGGATTATGCCGGAAAATATAGTGGTTGTATGTGATGATGTAAATTTGCCGCTGGGAAAAATCCGTATTCGGAAATATGGCTCCAGCGGAGGGCATAATGGTGTGAAATCCCTGATTCAATTTTTGAGGTCCGATAATTTTCCACGAGTAAGGATTGGTGTGGGTGCTCCTCCCGAACATGAAAAGATGGAAGATTTTGTGCTGGGGAAATTTTCGGGAGAGGAGTTAGGTATTTTAGAGCCTTCTTTGACAAAGGCGTGTGAAGCGATAGAAATGATCATTAATGGCGAAATGGACAACGCGATGAATCTTTATAATACTTAGCTATTTAGCCTTACCCCCGGAGAGGGGGTGAAAGACAAAGATATGAAAGATAAAAATCGCCTTTCGGTGATAGAAAAAAATGTTTTAGATACAATTCAGGATTTTTGCTTGATTCGAAAAGGGGAGAAAGTATTGATAGCCCTTTCCGGGGGTGCGGATTCTGTTTTTTTGGCCTATCTACTTTGTGCTTATTCAAAACAGCTCAACATCTCAATTGCGGTTTGCCATGTGAATCACCATCTCAGAGGAGAAGAGAGTAAAAGAGATCAGGAATTCTCAGAAGCTTATGCAAAGAAATTGGGATTATCTTTTTTTCTGAAAGATGTGGATGTAAATGCCTATTCTTGTGAAAGAAAATTATCTATAGAAACCGCTGCCCGGGAAGTTCGTTATCGGGCTCTGGATGAGGTTTTTCAGGAGGGTGGTTTTGATAAAATAGCTACGGCACACCACCTGGATGATCTTTCCGAAACATTTTTTTTTAGAATTCTGAAAGGCGCGGGGATAACTTCCCTTGCCGCGATTCCTATTCAAAGAGGCCCCATTATTCGGCCGATTCTTTTTGTTTCCAGAAGCGAAATAGAATTTTACCTTTCCGAAAAATCGATTTCCTATGTCGAAGATTCTTCCAATCAGGATGAACGGCATGACAGAAATTATCTGAGGAAGAATATAATTCCTTTGTTGGCGAATAGATTTCCAGCGTTTCGGGAGAAGATTGCTGAACTTTACAAAACTATTTTTCTGGAAGAAGAAGTTTGGGATGGCCTCTTAGAGCCGCTCTGGTCAAAATGTGAAATAAGAGAAAATCAATTGATTGTAAATAAAGCTATTTTTTCTCAAGGAAAGCCTATTCATCAGGCTCTTACCCGGAGGTTTTTCCGGCAGGTCATTCAGTCTTTTCTGGATAGATCTTTTTATCCCAATGGAAAAATGCTGGACAAAGTCATTTCTTTTACCAATCGCAGAAAGGGGAATAAAACGATCTTTAAAAATCCTTTTTTTCGTATTCTTTCTTCTTACGAATTGTTTATTTTTGAAAAAGACTATAAAAAATTTCCTAATCCTTCAAAATATGTTAAACTAAGAGATAGTTTAAAATTCTACGCTGGAAGAGAATTTGCCTTGTTTTCAGGGTTTTCCCCAGAAATATTTCCCGGCCCTGATTTTTGCGTTTTTAATGGAGAGGGACTGGAAGGAATATTTGCCAGAGGCAAGGAAGCAGGTGATAGAATCCAGATTAAGGATGGCCGAAGCAAAAAATTAAAGCATTTTTTCATTGATCGAAAGTTTAGTGTGATTCAGAGAGAAGAAGCTGTTGTTTTTGAAGCTGTTGGAACAGAAAAAACCGGGGAATCTGGCAAGATTATAGCGGTTTTTGTGCCGGGCTTTGGTTTTAGGGTTTCGCGGGATTTTTATGTTTTAAAGAATCAAAAAGCGGATGTCTGGCGTTTAGAACCCACCCCTAATCCCTCCACGGGAGGGTAGAAGTTAAGGTAGATTATGTTTGAAATAAAAAAACTTTTTTCGGAAGAGCAAATCGCCAGGCGAGTAAAAGAGCTGGCAAACCAGATTGAAAAGGACATGGACAATGAAGAGTTTGTACTGGTTGCCAATTTGAAGGGTTCTTTTATCTTTTTTTCCGACTTAATCAGAAGCATGGAACGTCAGGACATTGAGATTGACTTTGTTTCTACAGAAAGCTATGAAGGAGAATCTTCTTCCGGTGTCATTAAGATGACACGGGATTTAAGCCTGGACATCCGGGATAAGAAAGTGATATTGGTAGAGGATATCGTTGATACGGGCTTGACTCTTTCTCATCTCATTCATTATATTAAAGAGGCGCATCAGCCCAAAGAGATGAGGTTTTGTGTTTTGCTGGATAAGCCTTCAAAAAGGAAAACAGATGTAAAAATGGACTATGTTGGTTTTACGGTAGAGGATTATTTTGTTATTGGGTATGGACTGGATTATCAAGAGAAATTCAGAAACCTTCCCTATATTGGATTTTTAACGGGCGAATATAAAGAATAAGGGGTAATTATGTCAAAAAATAAAGGCGGCAAGAATAAGAAAACGATCTTGCCGGTTGAAGAAGAGAAGCAGGGCAGGTATTTTGGGATCTTTTTGTTGATATTATTGGGAATATTTGTATTTTTGTTTCTCAATGGGGCTCCAAAGGAAACGGTGTTTTCTTATTCTTCTTTTCTTAATCACATTCAAAATGACAGTGTTTCCAGAGTGGTCATAGAAGGCCAGAATATTAAAGGTTTTTTTAAAGAACCGATCAACGGAGTGCGGGATTTTCGTACGATACTTCCGCTCGATGATATGACTCTCCTGCCGCTTCTAAAAGATCACCACATAGATATAGTGGGAGAAAGGGTTAAGGATGCTTATGGCGGAGGGTATTTCTGGTGGATGATCATCATTTCTGCGGTCATGTTTATCTTCTGGATATTTATTATCCGTGGAATGCAGGGCGGTGATCCGGGAAGGGCTTTTTCTTTCGGAAGAAGCAAAGCCAGAATGCATAAAGAAGTGAATAATAAAGTAGTTTTTAACGATGTCGCGGGCTGCGAGGAAGCCAAGCAGGATCTGGCTGAAATTGTTGAATTCTTGAAGAATCCAAAAAAGTTTACCGCTCTGGGAGCGCGTATTCCTAAGGGAGTATTGCTGGTAGGCGCGCCTGGCACAGGAAAAACACTTCTGGCAAAGGCTGTAGCAGGAGAAGCGGATGTGCCTTTCTTCAGCGTGAGCGGTTCTGAGTTTGTGGAAATGTTTGTAGGCGTGGGAGCTGCCCGAGTAAGGGATTTGTTCGCTCAGGGTAGAAAAAGCGCGCCCTGTATTATATTCGTCGATGAGCTGGACGCAGTAGGGCGCTCGAGAGGCGCAGGCCTGGGTGGTTCGCATGACGAGAGGGAGCAGACTCTCAATCAGATATTGGTGGAAATGGATGGGTTTGATTCTTCGGAGGGACTCATTATTCTCGCGGCTACCAACCGGCCGGATATATTGGATGTAGCTCTCACCAGGCCCGGAAGATTTGACAGGGATGTGGTGGTTGATAAGCCGGATGTGAAAGCACGGGAAGCAATCTTGAAAATTCATACCCGTAAAGTGCCTGTGGAAGAGGGAGTCGATTTTACTACTCTGGCAAAAGGGACTCCTGGGATGACCGGGGCCGATCTGGAAAATATGGTAAATGAAGCGGCGCTCCGGGCAGCGAGAGAAAATAGAAAGAAAGTTATTATGGAAGACTTTGAGTTTGCGAAAGATAAGGTAAGAATGGGGCCCGAACGCAGAAGCCTGGTTCTTACAGAAGAAGATAAACTGACGACAGCTTACCATGAGGCGGGGCATGCTATTTTAGGGCATATTCTTCCCTTAGTGGACCCTATTCATAAAATCACCATTATTCCAAGGGGCAGTGCCCTGGGAGTAACCTATTTCCTCCCGTTGGATGAAAAGAAAAGCCAGATAAAGGGAAAAGTTTTACAGGAAATTGTAGTCGCTTTAGGCGGTAGGGCCGCCGAAGAGCTGAAATTCGGCAAGGAATGGATTTCTTCCGGGGCTACAGGCGATATTGAGGTTGTAACGAAATACGCAAACGCTATGGTCTGCGAATGGGGCATGAGCGATGTTTTAGGCCCTGTGAAATATGGTGAAAAAGAAGGTCCTATATTTCTGGGCAAAGATTTAGTTACCCACAAGAATTTCAGCGAAAAAATCCATGAGATTATTGACGCGGAAGTGGGTAGGATTATTGGAGAGGCGTACGTCAAGGCTGTAAAGCTCTTGAAAGAAAATTTGAAAAAATTAGATTTGTTAGCTGAAAAACTTCTCGAAAAGGAAGTGTTAAACAGCGATGAAATATCGGAATTGCTGGGGAAAATAGATAAGAGGCGGTTTCCCATCCTGGATAAAATAGGCAAAAAGCCGAAGGAGCAGTAATTATAGGAGAAAGGAGGAAGCAATTTGAACGCCGTAAGCCAGAATGTAAAAAATATTAAAGCGGAAATGAGAAAAGCGGTGGTTGGGCAGGAAGGGATTATTGATTTCCTTTTGATTACATTGCTTGCTGAAAGCCATGCGATTATTGAGGGAGTACCGGGTCTGGCCAAAACGCTGATTATTAATAGCCTGGCTAAAACGCTAAATTTGTCTTTTAACCGAATTCAGTTTACTCCTGATTTGGTTCCTTCTGATATTACGGGGACGGAAATTATTCATATTTCCCGCGATGGGGAAAAGGATTTTCGTTTTGTCAAAGGGCCTATATTTTCACAGCTTGTTTTAGCTGATGAGATTAACCGGACTCCTCCGAAGACTCAGTCCGCTCTTCTTCAGGCGATGCAGGAAAAGAAGGTGACTATTCTGGGGAATACACGTACTTTACCGGAACCCTTCTGTGTTTTTGCTACTCAGAACCCTATCGAATACGAAGGTACCTACCCGCTTCCCGAAGCTCAGCTGGACCGTTTTCTCCTGCATATTGATATTGATTATCCCAGCAGGGATCAGGAGATGCAGATTGTTGATATGATTTCTCATAGCATTGAAGATATTAAGCCGGTAGTGGAAAAAGACGATTTAGTCGAAATGCTGAAAGCGCAGAGCTCTGTTTTAGTATCTGACAAGGTAAAAGATTACGTTGTTGACATTGTTAGAAATACAAGGCCGGATGGGACAGTACTGGATTTGGTAAAAAAGCATGTCAAATGGGGCGCTGGGCCGCGGGCCTCTCAATTGCTGGTAAAAGCGGCGATAGCCCATGCGTTTATCCGGGGAGCAAAAATGGTTGAGAAAGAAGATGTGGATCATCTTTTGGTTCCTGCCTTGAAGCACCGTCTCATTCTAAATTACCAAACTCTTTCGGAGGGATTTAAGGTAGGAGATGTCATTGCGGCGGTCAAAAAAAGCAGTGAGGCAAAATTATGAAAAGAATTTTTAAATTTGTCATTCTGAACCATTCGACTTCGCTCAGGATGATAGCCGCGGTTTTCTTTTTGATCTATCTTTTTTTATTTTCGTCTGCTTTCTCGAAATCTCTCTGGGACAATGGTTTTAATGTATACAAGGTTTATATTAATCCGGGCGATATTGTTCAAATTAAGTTTTCGGAAAAGACGGTTTTAAAATACCGATTGGAGGAAAGACAGAACAATTATCAGGCAAAAAAAGGCAGAAAGGGGGAAGGCGATTTATTCAATTTTTTTCCTAGCGCCGCTGTAAATGAAAATGATACGGTGAGAAATCAAAACACCGTTTCAGTGAATAATGAAAACCAGTTTGTTATTCCAGCCAGGGTGAAGTCAGTAGAAAATAATACCGTTATGATAGAAGGTGTAAATAACAGTTTGATTAACGGCGAGTATTTTAAAATAGAAATAGGCGGTGAATGTAGTCTTTCCGCTATCAAGCCGGATGGATTTATTCATTCCACGGATATTTATAATCTGGATTTTAAAATCTATAGAGAATCTCCCACCAACACCGCTTTCTTTAACGAAAATGACCTTTCTTTCCAGTCTAATTATACCGAGATTTTGACTAATCAAGTGTATGACACGAATAGCCGCTTGACCAATACGGTACTTACCACCAATTTTTCTTCTGTGAAAATGGAATTCAAGGGGCTTAAGGACAGTAAGAAAAAGGAAATCATTCTCAATTATTTGAATTTTATTATTCATTCTCTTTTTAGATAGTGTGGGTTTACCTAGTGTTTACTGGAGGAATCATGCTTGAGAAAGTCAATAGTCCACAGGATATAAAAGAATTAAGCTTGTCTGAGCTTCAGCAATTGGCACAGGAAATCAGGGATTTCTTGATTGAAAATGTGACGCAAACAGGAGGCCACCTTTCTCCGAATCTGGGCGTAGTGGAACTCACCCTTGCGCTTCATTATATTTTTGACTACCCGAAGGACGAATTAATCTGGGATGTGGGCCATCAATCTTACGTGCACAAAATCCTGACGGGGAGGAAAGACCGCTTTCAGACGCTTCGGATGAAAGATGGCTTGAGCGGTTATCCTTCTCCCGCTGAAAGCAGTTACGACGTGATCCACGCTGGCCATAGCTCTACTTCGCTTTCCATTGCTGCCGGTATAGCTAAAGCCAGGCTTTTAAATAAAGAGGAAGGCAGTACGGTAGCGATTATCGGCGACGGCGCTTTTTCTGGAGGGCTTGTATATGAGGCATTGAACACGATTTCTCATGACCATCTGCCGGTTATTATTGTTTTAAATGATAATGGCATGTCTATTTCTCAAAATGTGGGTGGTATGTCCAGGTATTTGACAAAGCTCAAAACATCAAATTCTTACCTGCATTTTAAAAGAAGCTTAGAAAAATTGTTGAATAAAAGAATTCCGATTGTCGGGCGGCGCCTCCTCTCCGCTTTTTACTTTTTTAAAGAGTTTTTTAAATCTATTTTGATGAAAAAAAATTTCTTTGAAGACATGGGGATCAGTTACTATGGGCCTATTGACGGGCATGACTTAAAGAAACTGATTTCGACTTTCCGGGAAGTGAAAGGAATAAACAAACCGATTATAATTCACGCTATTACCACAAAAGGGAAAGGATATCAGCCTTCAGAGGATGATCCGGGCCATTACCATGGCATTTCAGGTATTTCGATCAATGGCGATAATACTATTCCTCTGGAAAAAGAAAATCCCGGCTATTCGGCGATTTTTGGCGAGACATTGCTGGAAATCGCGGGGAAGGATGATAGAGTATTCGCGCTTACTGCTTCTATGAAAACGGGAACAGGGCTTAAAGCTTTCGCGGAAAAATTTCCAGATCGTTTTTCTGATGTTGGGATCGCGGAAGAACATGCGGTCGATTACGCTTTAGGGCTTTCTCTTAAAGGCTACAAGCCTGTAGTGGCAATCTACTCTACTTTTTTACAGAGAAGTTTTGATCAGCTGATTCATGACGTTGGTATATCGAACGCGAAAATCCTTTTTTGCATAGATAGAGCTGGGCTAGTCCCCGGGGATGGAGAGACGCATCAGGGTGTTTTTGATATTTCTTATCTGCGAATGATTCCTCATTTTACAGTTATGCTGCCTGCCTGCAAAACGGAATTCCAGATGATGCTTTCTTATTCACTGGAAAAATTAAACTCACCAATAGCCATCCGCTATCCGAAGGATGAAGCATTTGATTTCCAGAAATACCCGGCCAGGAATTATCCTATCGTAATGGGTGAAGGTGTGTTGGTAAGCAAAGGAAAAGACTTGATACTTGTTTCTACGGGTAGTTTGCTCAAAGAAGCGCTGATGGTGAGGAAATTATTACAGAAAGAAAATATTGATGTGGAGTTGTTTAATTTACGATTCGCGAAGCCGATAAGTAATCATGGAATAAATTATTTTGCCGAAAATAGTAATAAGGCTGTATTAATAATAGAGGAAGGGGTTTTTAATGGGGGAATTTCTCAATATTTGTCTGTTGAAATTCAAAAAGTAAATCCTGCAAAAAGGGTTTACTCTATTGCTTTGCCGGATGAATTTCCCTCCATTGGTACCCGGGATGAATTGCTCAATGATTATGGTTTGAGTGCTTTAAAGATAAAGAATGAGATTCTCTCTATTTTAAAAGAAGGCAATAGATAAATTTAGGATAAAAAATGCAAAGAAAAGTTAAACCAAAACTTCTAGTGGTGGAAGAATCTTCTCAGAGAAGAACTTATACTTTAAAAGAGTTGTCAAATCTGTATACAAAAAAAGATAGAGCAGTTAAAATTATTAAAGAAATGAGCGAATTCTTGAGAGTTTTAGACTTACGGGAAAGCGACATACTGAAAACAATGATTGTCCGCTTCGCTATTGAGTCCGTAGAAGCATCGCAGGGTTCTTTGATTGTATACGATTCCGTTGAAAATGTCCTGAAGTATCAGGATACGTATGTTTACGATGTCAATAACAAGATTGTTCTGGACATCAGTGTATTTGAAGGTTATAGTGAATTATTGGATATCCAGGTCAAAGCGGGTGAAGGCATTGTCGGCGAGGCTTATCTAAAGGGTGTTCCTATTATTGTGGAGTCTATGGAAGGCAGCAAATATCCTAAGCCTCCGGTTGGGGATATTATGAAAATAGACATTGGTTCTGTCATTGCGATGCCTCTGAAGATTAATAATGAAGTCATAGCGGTTCTAGAGATCACGAAAGCTAGCTCAAAAACTTCCTTTACGAAAGATGACTTGGAAACCATTATGATTATTGCCAATTTTGCGTCAGCTATTCTGGAAAACGCGAAACTGTTTTTGTGGGCCATCCACGATAGCCAGACAGGGCTTTATAATAACCATTATCTTTACAAGGAACTTTTTGATGAAATTGAAAAAAGCAAGCGCTACGGCCGGATATTTTCTTTGGTGATGATCGATATTGATAATTTTAAGCTCATCAATGATAGTTACGGCCATATTTCAGGGGATAAAGCCCTGGTGCATCTTTCTGAATGCATTAAAAAAACTATTCGAAAAGATGTGGATATTGCTTCCCGGTATGGCGGCGATGAATTTGTGATTGTTTTCCCCAATACTTCCGCGGAAGTTGCTTATAAAATTTGTGATAGGCTCCTGACCCTGGCATCCGATCAGAAAATCAAAACCCTTGATGGGAGAGAGTTTTCTTTTACTTTGAGCATTGGAATTTCAGAGTTTCCCAAGGATGGGGAAGAATCCTATTTTCTTTTTAATCATATGGATGACGCTCTCTACGCGGCTAAGAAAAAAGGCAAAAACACCATCTGTATCTATAACAAAAAAATGAGTAAAAGGCAGCTTTGTGCCGATACCTTATGATAAATTTATTTTATCCTTTTTCGTCTGGCTTTTCACATTTCTGGGGATAGGAATCGTCATTGTTTCTTTGCTTTTCCTGAAAAACAGGGGAAAAAGCGAAAAAATGCTTTTTTCCGATAGCGGCCGTTCTTATAACCGGAAGAAAACTGTTTTACCTGCCTATCATGCAAAAGAAAAATCGGATATTTTCCGTGAAAAATTGGGCAAAAAAGTTGTGCAATATATGATTGAAGTAGCGACCTCAAACAATTTAGCTCTGGTAAGAGACCGGGTTAAGAAAATTCGCGATGAGTGCGAGAGGTTAAACAGTATGGATTTACCCAGAGACAGCAAGCAAATTATTTCGTCTGTTCTGTTCTGGTCAAGGAAAATCGATGTTTACCGTCATGTGAATGAAATCAGGATTTTTCGCAAATCTTCCCAGATCGTTTACGATCCAAGAAAGCATGATTTTAAACTCCGGATTCAGGGGGAGTGAGGCGCTTATTTTATCCGGAGCCTCTTCATTTTTTGAGTCAGTGTATTGCGGTGAATGCCCATGATCCCTGCCGCTTCGGATATTTTCCAATGAGCCTGTTCCAGGGCGCTGATAATCTGGGCTCTTTCCATTTCGTTTAAGTCAATATCGGTGATGATTACATTATCCTTTTTAATATAAGAGGGATTGGAATGGTTATCGTTTAAGGACCCAAGGGATGAAAAAATATTTTGCGGCATGTTTTCTATCGATATCTTTTTGTCTTCTGACATAATGATAGAATGATAAATCACATTCTTGAGCTGACGGACATTTCCGGGCCAGCTAAAAGAGATAAAAAGCTTGATGACATCTTCGTTAATCGATTCAATTTCCACCTTCTCTTCTTTCATATATTTATTAATAAAATGATTAATCAAAATAGGTATGTCTTCTCTTCTTTCCCGAAGCGGAGGCAGATGCAGGTAAATGACATTAAGCCGGTAATAAAGGTCTTCACGAAAGAGATTTTTTATTGCCTGCTGCCAGAGGTTTCTGTTTGTCGCGGAAATAATCCTTACATCAATAGAAATTGACTGAAGCCCGCCTACCCGGTTAATGGTATTGCCCTCTATGACCCGAAGCATTTTTGATTGAAGCGGTAGCGACATTTCGCTGATCTCGTCTAAAAAGATGCTTCCATGATTGGCATGCTCGAATTTCCCAATTTTTCTTTGTGTTGCTCCGGTAAAAGCGCCTTTTTCATAGCCAAAAAGCTCGCTCTCCATAAGATTTTCAGGTATTTCCGCGCAGTTTAATTTAACCAGCCGCTCGCTGCTTCTGGCGCCCAGGCTGTGAACAGACTGAGCGAATATTTCTTTCCCTGTACCACTTTCTCCCTCTATCAGGATATTCGCGTTGCTTTTTGCGGCTTTTACTACTCTCTGAAAAGCAGCAATAATAGAAGGAGACTGGCCAATGATTCCAAAACGCTCCATTTGTTCTATAATGGCCGCCTGATCCTTATCAGGATTTTGAAGAAAATCCTGTAACCCCCTGATATCCCCCATAAACCCACCTACTTTATCTGTATTCTAGAAAATCTTTTTTTAGTTCTTGATAATATTCTAAAGCCCGTTGTTCTATATCGGCATCGTAGTTCCCATTAATAATAGACTCGAAGATTTCTTTTGCGGTGTAAATATCGGGAACAATTTCATAAATGCGCGCGATATTAATCTGCGATAAGGCGTAAAACCGTTTGTCATTCTTCATTTTTTGGGTTTCACCCTTGATAGTGTCCAGATTGTTTTTATCTATGGTTCCCATATGAATGATAAGGTCTTCCAGTTGCAGCAAGGAAGCTTTCCTGGTTTCATCATTTCCACCCAGGGCGCTCAAATAATTTTTCACGGCCTCTTTTTCTATTTTCTTTGCCTGGTAGAGATTGCCTAGATAATAGTATTTTTTTGACGCGTCATTCAATCGATTAATTTGAACTAAAGCCGAATCAAAACTTCTCTGAGAAATCAAAAGTTCTATCAATCGGTAACGGATTTTCTCTTTGTCGGAGTCTTTTATTTCTTCGGAGCTTAAAGATTTTTCCAGTTCCCGGATAGACTCAGTAGGAGATTCTCCCTCTACGGCGGAGATCATCAAACCGGAAATGTCTAAAGAAGAAGGCGCGTTTTGTTTTTCTTCTTGCGGAGGTGCTTGCTGAACAATATTGGTTTTCTGCTCAGTCGAAGTAGCAGAAATAGCGATAGGTGCTTTCACTTTAATGTAATAAAAGACATTCTTCTTCAAATCACCGCTGAGGTCATAGAATTGAAAATGAATTTTACTGTCCAGCTTACCGCTATGGAAAAGAAAAATTCCCTTATCCTGTTTAGATTTCTCGCGGATGTTTTTTAAATCTCCCTGGATTGATTTTAATACAACGAAAGCTCCTTCCAGATTTAGATTAAGCGAAAAATCCTCATTTTGAGGAACCGCGAGCTGTTTATTTACTTCTGGTGTCTTTTGAACAGGGTTTTCTTCGTAAGCTGAGGGATCTTTTATGCTCACTGGAAAAGAAGGGGTTTTTTGAGAATGACGAACAGGCCTTTTTTTTAAGCCGCTTTCTTGAAGAATCTGGTCAAAATTAATGAGGTTGGCCCGGTTCATGTTTTTCAGAAAAATGAGATGTTCCTGAGTACATGAGAAAAACAAAAGAAAGTAAAAAGCCAGCAGAAAAAAAAGAAAACATCTATTTTTCATAAAACATTTCCTAATGATTTTAAATATTCCTGGGCTTTTTTATTTCCAGGTTCAAGGGAAATCACCTTTTTAAAAGCGGCTTTCGCGCGGATACGGTCCTTCAAATGCAAGTAAAATAACCCAAGTTTATAGAGTACTTTAGGGTTTATTTGCTGGAATTTCTGGTATTCTTCTAAAAGTTTTATAGAAGCCTCGTTTTTCTTGAGTTTCATTTTAGTGAGCGCTAGCGCGTAAAGAATATCAGGATTTCTTTGAAAAGAAAGCGCGTTTTCCAGGTAATCTTCCGCTTTTTCAAAGTTTCCCAGCCTGCCTTCTAATGTTCCAAGGCTGTAAAGAAGATTCAGGTCTTTAGGTTTTATTTTCAGGCCTCTGGATAAATAATCTCTGGCTTTCTCAAATTGTCCCAATTTCATCAGGGAGTTTCCTGCCACAAAATAGACCATACTATCAGGCATAGGCGCTCCGGGGAGTTCGGAATTTTTTAAAAATTTCACTCCAAATTGAACGCTTTCTTGATATTGATGGGTATAGTAATAACAGAGGGCCAAATTTTTCCACAACTCTTCCCGGGAGAAATCTTTAACTCTAAAACTGCCGCAGGACTCTATTTCTGAGAGGCATAAAAGCAGCTCAGGAATGGCTTTCTGATATTCTTTTTGAAGAAAAAAGATGAGAGCTGTTTTGTAGGCGTACTTTGTGTCCTGGGATAATTGAAAGGCTTTTTTAAAGCAAGTAGAGGCTTCATAGTAATGGCCTGTTTTCAAATACAGCCCCCCCAGGCCTTCCCAAATTTCCAGGTTGTTTGGAGAAAGCTGCCGGGCTTTATTCAAAGACTCTACGGCTTTATCAATCTGGCCGCAGGACTCATAAATCCAGCCTAAGTAATACCAGGCTTCCGGTATGTCCGACTGAATAGAGATAACAGTATTCAACTTTTCGATGCTCTTTTCCAGAAAGCCAATCTGGAAATAGGCTACCGCCAGGCTGATATAAGCGCCTGGATAATGAGATGGATCGCGGCTAATGACGCGTTCGAGGCATTCAATTGCCTTTCGGAAATCCAATAACCGGCTGTAAGCGATTCCTAAGCCAAACAAACAGTGATTATCCTGGTTATCTTTAGCAAGCCGCTTTACGAATAAATCCCTTGCTTTCTCAGGATAGTTCATCTGCATAAGAGTAAGGCCGATGTTGTATATCAATTGCTGGCCGTCTGTTTTTTCAGTCAGAAAATAAAAACTTTCCATGGCCTTATCCACAAATCTGGTTTTTAGATAAGCCATGCCGAGATTGTAAGCGATGTCTTCATTTATAGCTTCTTTTTTCTTGAGCTCCTCAAAAAAATGGATCGCTTCTTCGTATTTACCCAGTGAAACGTAGCTGTAAGCCAGATTGTAAAGGGCGGTACAATTTTCCGGATTGATCATGACCAATTTCTCTAAATAGTTTTTCGCTTGATCATATTCCTGGAAATAGAGGTGGCAGATGGAAATATTAGAAAGCACGTTTTCTTTCATAGAGGCATTGTTTTCCTTTAAAGCGCAACTTAAAAGCTCAAGAGCTTCGCGATAATTGCCCTTCTGCATCAATTTTTCGGCTTCCAGGGAAGAAATGAGAGAGTGAATCTTATTCATATATCAACCGTTAATTAATATTAAGCGAGAACCAGGCGTTCGCGTAATCTTTTTGTATTCGCAGAGAAATTTTGTTAAATTTTGTACTCAAGCGGTTGTAGCGGAGCTTTTGCAAAGATTTGGCTATCTTATACGAATAACTGGCCGCTTGCGAATAACTATTGATACTTTGAAGATAAAAATCCAGGGATAATGAGTACTTCTTCTGGTAATAGCTCATTTCGCCCAACTGGAAATAAGCCAAACTTCGAACCAGGCCGTTCTGAGTGGTGGAAATAGTTTTGTTGAAATAATTTTCCGCCGATTTCTGATCTTCCAACCCGTAATAACACATCCCGATAAAATAGAGATTGTCAGCGTAAGGCGCGATTTTAAAGCTTGCGTTCAGGTCCTCGATAGCCTGCTGGTAATGTCCGACTTTGTAATAAGAAACGCCGCGCAGCTTGTAGGCATAAGATAAAAATTCGTCGGGAACAGAATGAATGTTAGTAAGATTGCTGAGTATCAAAGAATAGGCTTGAGGATTTTTTGCTTCAAGGAAAAGATTGTATGTCGCGGCAAAACGGGCATAATTTTCTATTTCTTTTAAGGCTTCATTGGTAACAATAGACTTCAGTTTGTTGATAAAATCGCTATCCCCATCTAAAGCCAGCTTTGTGACAACCCGATAAAGCCTTTTCTGATAATGTCCGTTTTTTGTGTTTTTTATATTGTTTAAAATAGTATAGGCCTGGATAAAATCACCCTTATCGTAAAGTTCATCAAATTTGTAATATTGAGAACAACCGTTAAAGAGTAACACTAATAAGATAAAAAGAGCCAGCTTTATTTTCATCGTTTTTTTCTCCCCCAGGAAACTTACCGAAAGGCAGGGCGAGTTTCCAATTTGGCAACAGTAAATCTTAAATAAAACCCACTTGAAAGTCAAGGAAAAAGCTTGTGTGTTATTCCGGTCCTTCCGATATTTATTCTGAGGAGATAGTATGCAGCTGCCTGTTTATACGGAATTGTCTAATTTTGATACAAGAGCCGGCGGAAAAAGAATTTCCCGGGATATTTCTATTGTCTTGATTCTCGATAGCCTTTCTGATCCAGTAAATACGATCAATTCTATTTATCAATTTGTTTCCAAAAAAAACTGCCGAAGCGAATTTATTCTTTTGAATCTGAACAAAGAAGGGTATCAATACGATAAGCTGCTGTCTACTTTCCCGGTTATGCGCGTTATTCTGCCGCAGGAAGGGATTAAGCTTCAGGACGCTATTGCTATCGCTGCTAAAGAAAGCCTTTCAAGGAATATTTTTTTTCTGGATGAAAACTGCCGGATAGAGTCTATTCAATTCAAAGTGCTGCAAATGGTATTCTCAGAATCCAATTTCGGTGTTCTTTTACCCTTACTGGTGAGCGAAAAGACAGAGGTTATTCCCAATATTGTAAAAGGTAAGTTGAAAAAAGGCTTTATTGACACCATTTCTATGGATATCGTTGGGACAGCCATAGTGTCTCTTTATCCTAAATACTTTTGTTTTGTGATGAACCGGGATGCTTTTTTATCCAGGAATATTGAGCTTCATAACTATGAAGACAGCCGCTACACCTTGCTGGAATTGGGTTACCAATTCTGGAAAGAGGGTTTTATTATTACACAGGCCAGAAATCTTAAAGTGCTGTATTCCGGTGAAACGAAAGAAGACATTCGGGAAGATTTTTCCAATAAAGATTACCTATTTTTTCATTTTGCCAATATTACAAGCGTGGAAGCGAGAAAAGAAAGGTGGAAAAGGAATGTTTTTGCGCTTTTGAAGTCTTTTTTTGGATTGAACTGGAAGAATATAAGTCTTTTGTGGGATATTTTCAAAAATTTTAAAAAAATGAGAGAAAATAATCTGTCAAAACCTATTGAGGATTTGGCTATTTTTTCGATAATTAATAAGGATATTCTATAAAAGGAGGGCATTTTTATGACGAAAGAAGTAGATGTTATTGTTCAGGCCAGGTTAGATTCAGAAAGGCTTCCGCAGAAAGTGGTTCTTTCGATAGGCAATAAGCCTTTACTGGCGCATATTGTGGAACGTTTGGCTCTCTCCAAGTATATCCGCAATATTATTATTGCCACTACGGAAGATTCTATTGAAGCAATAAAAAATTCCCTCTCGCGCTACGATTTCCTCCATTATTTTGTGGGCAATAAGAAAAATGTTTTAGAAAGATACTTTATGGCGGCGAAAAATTTCGGCAGTAAAATTGTGATCCGCGCGACGGGCGATAATCCGCTGGTTTGCCCGAAATTCCTGGATAAAGCCCTGGAGCTTCATGTGGAAGAGCAGGCGGACTTAACCCATTTTCTGGGCATACCTCTGGGAACCGGAGTTGAAATTATAGGAAAAGAAGCGCTTTCCTTATGCTACAAATACGCTAAATCCCCTTATGATCAGGAGCATGTCACTCAATTTATCTATAAAAACAGGGATTCCTTCAAGGTTTTAGAGCCTCTTTCCAGCGGGTTATTCTACGCTCCGGAAATCCGGGTGACTGTAGATACGCCCGACGATATGGCCAGAGTGCGCGGGATATTCGCTCATTATCACAAAAAAAGCTTTATCTCTATGGAAGACATTGTTCGCTTTTATCAATGTGAAGAAGAGGAAGAAATTATTACTTCCTACCATTGCTCAGCCGTGCCGGCGTTAGCATAGATTTTGAAAAAAGCTTTATCTTCTTGATTTATTGACTGAGCTTAAAAGAAGCCCGATCGCGCCGCCTATGCCGCCGGAAATAAAAATATTCCGCCGGATTTTTTCTCCTCCAGCAATGGCATCGCCCAATTGGCCGGCTATGCCTTTGTCATTGAAAAATAAATCCATCACAGAAAGATAATGCCCGGCAAACCTTGCAAATAAAAAATATCCTACCACCAGGCCGATAACTCCAAAAATCACCGCATAAGACAAGAGCTTCATGATTGCCCCCTTGTTGTCGTAAAATAACGGTTTAATTATAGTTACTTTCTTCAAAAAAATCAACACCGGAGCGGGATTTTAGCGCTAAAAGTTTGACACTCCTTGGTTTATTATTTAATATATATTCAGAGTTTTTTTATGGAGACTTCGAAAGGGGAGGAATAGACAGTGATATTGAATGGTTCCAGGATTTTAATAGAAAGCCTCAAAAAAGAAGGGGTAGACACGATTTTTGGCTATCCCGGCGGTGTTGTTATTCCTTTATTTGATGAATTATACGACGAAAAAGAAATAAATTTAATCCATGTGCGCCATGAGCAGGGAGCGGCTCACGCGGCGGATGGCTATGCCCGGGCTTCGGGAAAAGTGGGAGTGTGCCTGGCTACCAGCGGTCCCGGCGCGACCAATCTGGTGACAGGAATCGCTACCGCCTATATGGATTCTATTCCTATGGTTGCCCTGACCGGACAGGTTGTCAGCTCTATGATCGGCAGTGACGCTTTTCAGGAAGCGGATATTACAGGCATTACCCGGCCGATTACCAAGCACAATTATTTAGTGAAAGACACAAAGGATTTAGCGAGAATTGTTAAAGAGGCTTTTTATGTCGCCAGTACCGGCAGGCCCGGCCCGGTTTTGATTGACCTTCCAAAGGATGTGCTGACCGGAAAAGCGGAGTTTCTCTATCCGGAAAAGGTAGAAATGCGGAGTTACAATCCGAAAGTCAAGCCCCATCAAGGGCAAATTAAAAAGGCTTTAGGGCTGATAGCGGAAGCAAAAAAGCCTATTATTTATTTCGGGGGCGGGGTTATTTTGAGCGGCGCTGCTAAAGAATTAATTGAATTGGTTCGTAAAACCGGCATTCCCTGCACCAGCACAATGATGGGATTGGGCGGCTATCCAGCGGATTTAGCCGATCCGCTTTATCTCGGAATGCTGGGCATGCATGGAACTGTATTTGCCAATTACGCTGTCCACCATGCCGATTTGATTATCGCCATCGGGGCCAGGTTTGACGACCGGGTTACCGGCAGGATTGATGAGTTTGCCCATAACGCGCGCATTATTCACATAGATATTGACCCTACTTCGATCAGTAAGAATGTGGTGGTGGATGTTCCGATTGTAGGTGATGTAAAAGAAGTTTTGAAAGAAATGTTGAAAGATATTAAGCTCGTCAGCATCAAGCCTTGGCTGGATCAGGTACAGGAATGGAAAAAGGCCAATGCTATGGCCTATCAGAAAAGTGAAACGGAAATTAAACCGCAGTATGTGATTGAAAAGCTTTCTGAAATTACAAAGGGTGACGCGATCATCGCGACGGAAGTCGGCCAGCATCAGATGTGGACGGCGCAGTATTATCAGTTTAAAAACCCCCGGAAATGGCTTTCTTCAGGAGGCCTGGGCACCATGGGATTTGGGTTGCCCGCTTCGATTGGGGCAAAGGTCGCGATGAAGGACGAGCTGGTTATAACTGTCGCGGGAGATGGGTCTATTCAGATGAATATTCAGGAATTAGCTACCGCGATCAGCCATGATATTAATATCAAGGTGATTATTCTGGACAATGCTTATCTTGGAATGGTGCGGCAATGGCAGGAGCTCTTTTTTAAGAAGAGATATTCAGCGGTGCTTCTGGAAAAGCATGTAAACAATAAGTCAACCGGGAAATATTATCCCGATTTTGTCAAGATCGCGGAGGCTTATGGCTTTTGGGGCAAAAGGATTTCAAAGCCTGAGGAAGTCGAGAAAGCGATTCGGGAAATGATCGCTTATCCAGGCCCCGCGCTTCTGGATGTATTAATCTGTAAAGAAGAGAACGTTTTTCCGATGGTGCCGGCCGGAGCAAATTTGACCCAGATGATCGGGGGTTTAGCATGAATTATACTTTATCAGTGTTGGTAGAAAACCACTTTGGTGTTTTGGCCAGAGTTTCCGGCCTTTTTTCCGCGCGGGGGTTTAACATTTCGAGTCTGGCTGTGGCTGAAACGGAGGACCCAACTGTTTCGGTTATGACCATAGTTGTGGATGGGGATGAGAGAATATTGGATCAGGTCAAGAAGCAGTTGAATAAACTCATTGATGTGATTAAGGTAAAGGATTTGTCGGAACAGGACCATCTTTCTAGAGAGCTAGCGCTTGTGAAAGTCGGTGTGGACAGTCAAAAACGCCGCGAAATCATAGAAATCGCGGATGTCTTTAAAGGCAGGGTGGTTGACATTTCTCATGAGACGATTACGCTGGAATTGACAGGAGATACCAAGAAGATTGACGCTGTTGTTGATCTGCTCAAAGCTTATGGGATCAAAGAGATGGCGAGAACCGGAAAAGTAGCCCTGGTTCGGGGATAATGATGGCGAGCCTGGCTTATAAATTGGAGGAGCGTTTTACTTATTCGGATTATGTCTTAATTGTATCCCCTATTGATGTTGTTTTTTCAGAAGAAGACGTGGTTCAGCCGGATATTGTGGTGGTCTGCGATTCGAAAATTGTAAAAGAAAGAGGGGTTTTTGGCGCTCCGACGGTTGTGATCGAGGTGCTTTCTTCTTCGACAGCAGAAAAGGATAAGCAGGGGAAGTATTCCGAAGCGGATATTTTCTCGGAAAAGCAGAGAATGGATTTAAAATCGCTGGAAATTGCCCTGAATTTAAAGCAGGTTTTTGAAATTGAGATGTAAAATATAAACAGGAGGAGTTTGTGAAGGTTTACCATGAGGCAGAAGCGAAAATAGACGCTTTAAAAAACAAGAAGGTGGCTATCATTGGCTATGGAAGCCAGGGATACGCGCATTCGAATAATCTACATGATTCAGGCATTCAAGTAGTAGTAGGCCTGCGGAAGGGAAGCCCTTCCTGGAAGAAAGTGGAAGCGGCAGGTTTAAAAGCAATGGAAGTGGAAGAAGCGGCAAAATGGGCGGACATTGTGATGATGCTTCTGCCGGATGAAATGCAGGGTGAAGTTTATGCCAATTCAATCAAGGACAATCTAAGCGCGGGGAAGATGCTGATGTTTGCCCATGGCTTTAACATTCATTTTGGCCAGATTGTTCCAGGGGCTGATATTGATGTGGCTATGGTCGCGCCGAAAGGGCCGGGCCATATGGTACGCGCGGAGTATCAAAAGGGCGCTGGGGTTCCATGTCTGGTAGCGATTCATCAGAATGCTTCCGGAAAAGCCCTGGAGGTCGCGCTCTCTTATGCGAATGGTATCGGCGGAGCGCGGGCGGGAGTGATCGAGACAACGTTTAAGGTTGAAACAGAAACTGACCTCTTCGGCGAACAGGCCGTTCTTTGCGGCGGCGTGACTCACTTGATGGCTGCTGGTTTTGAGACACTCGTAGAGGCTGGATATCCCCCGGAAATGGCTTATTTTGAATGTATTCACGAGATGAAGCTGATTGTTGACTTGATTTATCAGGGCGGATTTTCCGATATGCGCTATTCTATTTCCAATACGGCGGAATACGGCGATTATGTCTCCGGGCCTTATGTCATAGACGCCGGTGTCAAGATCCGTATGAAAGAAGTTCTCCGCCGCATCCAGCAGGGTGAATTTGCCCGTGATTGGATGTTGGAAAACAAGGTGAACAAGCCTTCCTTTATGGCAAAACGCAATGGTTGGGCGGAACATCAGCTCGAAAAAATTGGAGCGAGCCTTCGCGCGTTGATGCCCTGGATACAGAAAAGCAAAATTGTGGATAAAACAAAGAATTAGTTTGAAACAGATTATTATTTTTCTTTCCGTCTTTCTCCTTTTGTCCTGTACCACAAGCGCGGTGAAAGAAAGTAGTGAGAAAGCGTTTTTTACTAATGATACAATTAATGTCCGGGCAAAGAAGTCCGGACTTCCTGAGGGTGTTTCCCGCGCTTATCTTTTGTTGTTTACAGACTATGTCGGCAATTTTGATCTACAGAAAGAGTTTGATAAAAACTTAAGGTTTTCTCTTGCCAGTCTGGGCATTTCTACAGAGACAAAAATGCGCGGCGCGGAAGTCTTTATCAGCGGTGAATTAAAGTTCTTTGCGATTTTTCCGGCCCAAAGGATAACCAATACCGCGGCAGGCTTGTTTTACGCTTTAAGGCTCAATTACTCGGTGTTTAACCCGGAAAACCAGGTAATTCAAAAAGATAAGATGGAAGAAAATATCTTAGTCGCCGATACAAATACTTATCCTTATGAAAAAGTTTTTCCTATTCTGGTGCAGAGCGCCGCGCGTCATACCGCCGAAGCGATATGCTACGGCTGGCAGTTGTCTTATTCCAGGACCACAAACCAGGTTACAACTTTAGGGGAGTTTCGTGAAACCAATTATTATACTAACCGGTCCAAATGAAGTCTACAAGCGGGAGAACCTGCAAAAAATCCTCAGCGGTATTCCGCGGGAAGAGATTGCTGTTTATTACGCCGATGAAACAGAACCTTCTGTGATATTCGCTCAATGCTATCAGAATTCACTTTTTGGCAGTCATAATGTGGTAGTGGTTAAAAACCCCGATGCATCGAAAATAAAAAAGGTTTTTCAGGAAGCAATGGAAAAATATTTAGAATCCATAAATCTGGAAACTAATCTGATTGTCCTGGCCGAATCTCTGGATTCTTCACTTCTGGAAAAAGCGGAAGAAAAGGGCGGCGAGGTGATTCTATTTAAAAAACCCTATCAGAAGGAACTTTTGAATTATACCAGAGAAAGATTGGAAAAAAACTTTATTCAATTTGAACCGGATTTGCCTCATTTTCTGGTTTCTCTGGCCAATGAGGAACTGGAAGATCTGGACAGGATGATGAGCGTCCTCCTTTCTTTCGCGCAAAGTACAAAGGCCATTTCAGTCCAGGAAGCGGAAAATATTCTGGAACGTTCTCATAACAGCAATGTTTTTGACCTGATTGGGAGTATTTTTAACAAACAAGTGGAGAAAGCCCTGCAGGTTTTAGAAGATTTGAAATTGCTGGGAGAACCTCTGACGCGCGTCAATTATATGCTGCTTCGGAGCGCGAAGCTTCTCTGGGGATATTTGTCCTTGAAAAGCAAGGCAGAGGCGGCGCGGCTTTTAAGCATAAAGCCTTATGAAGTAAAAAAGCTTTCCGAGTACGCGAGAGTATCTGACCTGCGCTTCACAAGCCGGGTTCTGGAACTGGCCGCGAAAATCGAGCTGAAAGTCAAGTCGATGCCGGAAGAATTCGCTTATCTCGAGCTGGAAACTTTTATCTGCTCGATGTGAACGGTTCTATCTCTCGAGATTTTAATTATTCCTTCCACTAATCCAACGGCTATTTAGGCTATACTACCTGACTGGGTGTACAAAAATAGGAAATTCTGTTATGGAAATACTTTGTAAATGTCTTTTCGATGTCTAAAACGAATAAAAAATACAAATTCTCAAACCCATACGGTAATCTCGAATCCGGATACGATAAAAGGACTTGTAACCTTCCATTTTCTTCATGTTCTTGATTTCGCGAATGCCGCCCGATTTTTTTATTTCAATAATGGTATCTTGAACCTTTTGGAGAAGGAGTTAGTCATTGATTTTATCAACATCTTTATCAAAAGCGCGATCAAGTTTAATATTCATGCAAGACCTGCGATCTTTCTGTTTAGTTTCTTCATAAATTTAGCTTCATCAACATATTCGCCAGTTTCACCCTCCTCCATAAGCCTGCCGAGAGCTTTGTCTTCAATGGCTTCAAGAAACATGGTAAGAACATGCTCGTCGACAAAGATATGGGCGACAGTCTCTTCTACAGCTTTATGAACAGCGTTTTCAACTAAATCTTCAAGTTCTTGCCGCTTTTTTGTTTGCCTTTATTTATTCTGGCTTGTAAAATATTGGAATTTGGCGGTTAACCTAAAGCACATATTTAAGATAGAACCTCTTAAGTAGGAGAGAATGTTATGTTTTTTAATGTTGTTAAAGCAAAATACATCAGGGATTATCTGGTTGAATTAGGCTTCAGCTTGCTCTTTACCCTTCTTCTCTTTTTCTTCAACCTGAGGCAGTTCTACCACGACAGAATTGGACAAAATGTCATGAATTTTTTGGTGATAAGCCGGCTGCATCGTGAAGATCAAGGGAAGGTAGAAAAGGGGAGAAAAGATAAAAATAACCGTGTATTTCCAGATTCCCTGCAGGATAGAAAGCCTTTTCTTATCAAGCGTAATCACCGCTATTTTCAAGATCTTCGCGCCCAGAGTTTGGCCGTTTGATTTCCAGAAAAGGCTAAAATAGGAAGCCTGCGCGATAAAAGTCGCGACAATCATTTGAAAACGATGGCGTTCAGAAAAATCAAAGATCATTTTAAAATAAAGTGTCTGGTCTTTTTGTTCCGCGATCGGTAAGAGTTCTTTATAAAACGCCGCGATAAATAAGACATCAATGATAATGGTCAGAAGGGTTAAATCCAGAAGAAAAGCTAGAAATCTTTTCCAGCCTGGCGCGAATTTTAGAGTAATGGGTGTTTCAGCTTTAACCGTTTCTCGAATGACATTCTCTTCTGTATCCATTAAATTCCCTCAATAATATTCTGTATCTGCAGGTATTTTTCCCGCGTCTTTTGAATAATGTCCGAGGGCAAAGGAGGAGCAGGCGGTTTTTTATCCCATTTTATCTGAATTAAATAATCCCGGACAAACTGTTTATCAAAGCTTTTTGGGCTTTCTCCAATTCGGTAGGATTCCCCTTCCCAGTAGCGGGAAGAATCCGGTGTTAAAACTTCGTCCACGAGGATCAACTCACCCTTTTCATCCAGGCCGAACTCAAATTTTGTATCCGCGAGGATTATTCCCTTCTTTTTCATTATTTCTTTTGCTTTCCGGTACAATTCAATAGAAGCGTCTCTGATTTGATGGCCTACTTCTTTTCCTACTATATTTAAAAATTCGGAATAATTAATATTCTCATCATGGCCTACCTCCGCTTTTGTGGAAGGTGTAAAAATTGGTTCAGGCAGATCCTGGGCCAGTTTTAAACCTTTCGGCAATGGATTTCCGCCGGCAGTTCCATTCTTTTCATATTCCTCATATACGCTTCCGAACAAATATCCCCGGACAACGCATTCTATGGGCAATCGGTTTAACTTCCGAATCAAGACTGAGCGTTCCGGAATACCTTCGTAATTCTTGAGAAAGGGAAGTTTTTCTTCCGGTTTCTCAGAAACGAGGTGATTTTTTATCTGCTTCATCTTAGAAAACCAGATATTCGAAATCCGGTTCAGTATTTTTCCCTTTTCCAGAATGCCTTCCTGAAATACCACATCAAAAGCGGAAATTCTATCCGTAGTGACAATCAGCCATTCTTTCTCAGAAATCTCATAAATATCCCGGACCTTACCGCTGAATAACTTTTTGAGCTCATGGATATCGGTTTTTACGATCGCTTTTTGTGTTTCCATTTTCTCAACCCCTTAAATAGGCCTTGTATTGGCTGGATAATTTTTCTATTAATTTCTCCATTACGTCATTGACCTCTTTATCGTTCAAGGTTTTTTCCAGATTCTGAAAAGTAATCGAGAAAGTCAGGCTCTTTTTATTAACGCCTAGTTGTAAATTTTGAAACAAGTCGACAAAACGCGCATTTACGATCCAGGGATGGAAAGTTTCTATAGTCTGCATCAAATCCCTTCCCATAACCGGATCATCCACTACCAGCGAAATATCGCGGGAAACGGGCGGGAATTTGCTGAATGGCTTGATTTCCTGACTCTGGTTTATAGCTTGATCTAAGGGCAAAAGCTCTAACTCAGCTATATAAACAGGATAGCGTAAATCCAACTTCTGAGATATATCAGGGTGTAATTCGCCGACAAATCCTAATGGCGTATTGTCCAGAAAAACAAGAGCTGAATTCGCCGGGTGCAAGAACGGAAGCGCCGCATTTTTATAGCTCAAATTTTTGCCGCCGGCCATTTTTGTTATCCATTCTACTATCCCGGATGCTTTATAATAATTCTCGTCTTTACCGTATAAAATCAACCCGATCTTTTGGGCCTCGCTGTCCCCATCCTTTTTCTTCGTAAATGTCCTTCCTATTTCGAATAAGCGGATATTGTCACGGTAAGCGGTTTTTACATTATAGTCACATGTTTTTAAAAGGCCGCAAAAGAGATAGTTTCTTAAAAGAGAAGCGTCATTGGACAAAGGGTTTTGTAACTTTAAAACATCCTGGCCGTAAGATAAGAATTTTTTCAATTCCTCTTCATTTGTAAAGGTAGTTTGATAAATTTCGGTAAAACCTTGCGCTGGTAGAATCTCTCTTAGTTTTTCTTGAATGTCTTTCCTGGGGGAAAGGCTCGTAATATCGATAGCGGGTTTAAAGCTGTTTTGCGGAATATTATTATATCCGTAGATTCTTGCGACTTCTTCCACTATATCAATAGATTTGCTGATATCAGAACGGTAAGTGGGCACTTTCACTTCCAATGAATCTTCTCTTTTCGCTAATATGGAAAACAGAAGGCGTTTTAAAATCGATTCGATTTCTTTCAGGGATAAATCAACACCAATCTTTGATGAAATAAAATCGGCTTTTACATTAATAATGGTATCTTTAAAAATGTTTACATACTCATCATGAATCTTTGAAATTTGAGGACTACAGGTGGCCTGGAGCAGTTCTGTCGCACGTTCAAGAGCGCTGACAGTTACGCCCCAATCAGCCGTACGTTCAAAGCGGTAGGAAGATTCGGTTTTGATCCCGGTTTTCCTGGATGTCTTGCGAATGGAAAGGGGGTCAAAGTAGGCGCTTTCTAAGAGGATGTCTTTTGTCGAATCCAGAATTTCACTGTTTTCTCCTCCCATAACACCGGCTAAAGCAACGGTTTTTTTGCCGTCAGCTATCACCAGCATTTCCTTACTCAGGGTATGATCCTGGCCATCCAGTGTCTTGAAATGTTCACCGGCAGAAGCGGAGCGGACAATAATTTTTTTACCTTCCAATTTATCTAAATCAAACGCATGCATAGGATGGCCATACTCCAGAAGGACATAGTTGGTAACGTCTACCACATTATTAATGGGGCGGATTCCGCAAAGTTCCAATCGCTTTTTCATCCAGTCGGGGGAATCTTTTATTTCGATTTTTTTTAATATTCTAGCCGAATACCGCGGACAGCTATTTCTTTCCCGGATCTCAATATTGGGGATATCCTCAATAGTTGCAGGAATTTCTGTCTTCGGCAAATGGAGCTCTTTTCCCGTTATAGCGGATATTTCCCGGGCAATACCGATGACAGATAGGCAATCTGAACGGTTTGCCGTTAGTTCAATTTCCAAAATAAAGTCTTCTTCGGAATAAGCAGCAAAAAGCGACAGCGCGTTCTTTTCTTCTTTGCCCAAAATCCAGATATCAGCACTTTTTTCTTCCAGATTCAGATGTTCTTTTGCCAGAAGCATTCCCTCGGATTTTTCATCTTTAATCACAGCCTCTTTTATTTCCTGGCCATTTGGGAGGACTGTCCCGGGAAGGCCCAGGACAACGAAGTGCCCTTTTTCCAGATTTTTACTGTTGGAAACAATGGAATAATTGTTTTTCTGAGCGCTGACGGATACTAATTTGAGAAGCTCGGACTGAGGATGATTCTTGACTTCAATGACCTTCGTGAGCAGTATTTGAGAGGAATTTTCCTTATCTACTCCCACTTTCTTTATGCCGGCTACTTCCGGGCCTGCTAATGTCAATTTATTTGCCAATTCCCTGGGACTTAAATCAAAATGCACAAACTCTTTGAGCCAGTTGTAAGTTACCTTCATCCGTTTCCTCCTACTTCACAAATTGTTCTAAAAGGCGCAGGTCATTTTCATAGAAGAAGCGAATGTCTTTGATGCCGTAAACCACCATGGCCACTCTTTCAATGCCCATTCCAAAAGCAAATCCGGAATAAACTTCTGAATCAATCCCACAGTTTTCTAAAACCACAGGATTGACCATACCGCAGCCCATTAATTCAACCCAGCCTGTGTGCTTGCAGACTCCACAGCCAGGCCCATGACAAACCGGGCAGGTAACTGCCAATTCCGCGGAAGGCTCTGTAAAAGGGAAAAAATCAGGCCGCAGCCGGATGTTTGTTTTTTCCCCGAACATCATCTTTGCCCAGAGAAGTAAAGTGCCTTTCAAATCAGCAAATGAAAGGCCTTTGTCCACAACTAAGCCTTCCATCTGATAAAAAGTAGGGGAATGGGTCGCGTCACTGGCGTCCCTTCTATAACATCTGCCCGGCACAATGATAGCCAGAGGCGGCTTTTTATTCTTCATAGTGCGGATCTGAACAGGAGAAGTGTGCGTTCGGAGAAGCTTGCCTTTTCCCATATAGAAAGAATCATGGTCATCTCTAGCCGGATGATAAGGGGGGATATTCAGCGCGTCAAAGTTGTAGTATTCTTCTTCCAGTTCCGGGCCATCTTCTACCGCGTAACCCATACTCTTGAAAATATTTACCATTTTTTCTGTGACTAATGTCAGCGGGTGCGAAAATCCCATAGGAGGAACGGACTGCGGAATGGAAATATCAGCAACGCCGCTTCTGAGTTTAGCTTCTTTAAGAGACTTTTCAATGGATAAGGACGCCTCCTCAAAGAGCTTTCCGATCTCATCTTTAATTTCATTAGCGAATCTACCGATTTCTTTGCGGGTATCTTCGCTCATTTCACCCAATTTACCCAGAACTTCTTTTACAACGCCTTTTTTACCAAGGTATTTTACCCGAAGTTCTTCGAGGATCCTGGAATCCAGAGCCTTTTTCAGCTCATTTTTTGCTTCATCCCGGATTTTTGAGAGCTGTTCTTTCATGATAAAACCCCTTTCTATTCCGTATAGCCGCCGCTGTAACTTGCGGCAAGCTCATAGAGATTTTCTTCTTCTTTTTTAAAGAGATGGACCGAAATGCCAGAGTTTCTCGCCCCTATAGAATCGGCGGCTTTTGCATCGCCGATAAAAATGGTTTCGGGTTTATCCGCGCCTAATTTCTGGATCGCGGTTTCAAAAATGATCGGAGATGGTTTTGAAAATCCTACCTCGTCGGAGAAAGTAATGTCGTCAAAATAATGGTAAATAGCCAATTCTTTGAGCAAAATTCTGTGAGTATTTCCAGGTGTTCTATCCGCATTGGAAATGAGGCCGATTTTTTTACTTCGTTCTTTCAAAAGCTCCAAAGTATTCTCGCTGCCCTTGATTAATTTGGGAGAAATCTGAAGAATAGAATCGCTATAGCAATCATAAACCCTTTTAAAAACAATCACATCATGGATATTCAAAAGAGATAATAAATAATCTACCTGCTGAAATGGAGTAAAAGTGATAGCGCTTTTTTCTCTTAACTCTGACATATAACTTATCATTTCCGCGTACTTTTTCTGAAGTACGGCAAATTTAATCGGAAAGAGCGATTTTTCTAGAATGGTATAAATATTATCCAGCCGGTATCTTTCTCTTTCTACCATTCCCTCTGAATCATCCAGAATAATATTGTATAAATCAAATAGGAAACATGAATAATTATGCATCAGCATCTCCATTCCTTATTCCGAAACTTTGACGCTGGATATAGAGGAGACCTCGTCATCGCCTACAATATCGATCAGTTTCAAGAGATTTGACTCAATTTTATCTACCTTAAAAGAAATCCTGCGCCCATTTTTGGTTGTAATGATTACCGCGTCATCCGGATCACAGATAGTAAAACTTGCTACCAGGCGGTCTTTACCCAGTCCAACCAATTTGTGGCCTTTTGCCCCACGGTGGATCAGTTCGCTGAAGTCGGAAGGCTTTACCTTTTTGCCCCTGCCGTCTTTAGTGACAAATATGACAAATCTATCCTCCTCAGCAACCGCCATTCCCAGGACTTCTTCCGTCACATTGGTTACAGCAGTGGCTTTTTCGCCGGAAACGCCCCGGTTGTGAATCGGGAAAAGCTTTTCGTCAAAGCGGAAGCCTTTGGAGTTCTTTTTGACCAAAAATAACTTTTTTGTTCCATCTGTAATAATCGCGCTTACCACAGCATCGCCTTCTTTAAGCTTCACACTATTGACTCCTGTGCGGTGGATATTCTCGAAACTCGAGAGCGAGATCTTCGCGCATTTGCCTTTTTTAGTAATAAATAAAATATTGTGCTGATCGGTAAATTCGCTTACTTTCAATACGGCGGTGATCAATTCGCCCCTTCCCTCTATTTCCCGCAAACGGTCAATGTTGCGGATGTGGGAACGCGTGATTTTCCCATCAATATCGCCCTTTATCTCGTAAGCTTTGAGCGAATAAGTCCTGCCGTTGTCGGTTACAAAAAGGATAGTGTCTTTCAAGTAACCGGAAATGGTCGCAAAAATAAAGTCATCAGATTCGAGCCGGTCAATGTCAGTTACATCGCCCTTTCTTCCTCTTCCTCCCCGAAGGCCTGTTTTCAGCGAATTGTCTATTTCGCGAATCAGAAAACCTTTCTTTGAAACAGTGAGGAGGATCGGATCGTTGCTGATAAGCTCTTCCGCCTCAATTTTCTCGGTAACGATTTGTCCAAACGTAGTTTTTCTATCATCGCCGATTTCCTCAGCCATTTCAGCCAGCTCTTTCTTGATGATCTCATCTCTCCTTTTGGCATCAGCTAGAATTCCTCTGAGATCCTGAATGATTTTCTCTAAAGATAATTTTTCTTCTTTTAATTTATTCGTTTCAAGCCCGGTCAGCTTCTGGAGTTTCATGTCCAGAATAGCATCAGACTGAATCTCGGTCAATTTAAAGCGGCTCATCAAATTGGCTCTCGCTGTAGGTGTATCCTTCGATGTCTTAATGACTTTGATCACTTCATCAATATTGTCTAAAGCGATGAGCAGTCCTTCCACGATATGAATACGCGCCAATGCCTTGTCCAGGTCAAATTGAGTCCGGCGGATAATGATTTCCCTTCTGTGGTCGACATAGTGCCCGATCAGATCTTTCAGGGTCATTAAGCGGGGATGATTCTTGATAAGCGCGGTCATATTGACCTTCAGCCTCACCCTGAGGGCGGTTTGATTGTAAAGGGCGGTTTTAATAGCTTCTACATTGGCGTCTTTAAAAAGTTCCACAACAACGCGGATGCCTTCTTTATTCGATTCATCCCTTACTTCTTTTATTCCGCGCAGGATTAAGCTGTATTTGCTCTGGGTGTCTAAATAAAGAGTCGTGATTTCCTCGACTAATTTGGATTTAATGACGCGGTAAGGAATTTGAGTAATAATCAAATCTTTGTGCCCGCCTTTTTCTTCAATAATAACTTTTCCAGCCAGCTCGATGGAACCATAGCCTTTCTCATAGGTTTCCAGTAAAGAGCCTGGGTCAGTCAAAATGCCGGAAGTAGGAAAATCAGGCCCTTTTATGTATTGCATAAGCTCACTTATGGTAATTGCCGGGTTTTCAATATAAGCGGAGATAGCTTCCGCCACTTCTCTGAAATTATGAGGCGGAATATCTGTAGCAAGCCCTACGGCAATTCCCGAAGTGCCATTGCACAGGAGGTTGGGAAACTTGCCGGGAAGTACAGACGGTTCTTTTAAGGAGTCATCATAATTCGGTTTAAAATCCACAGTATTTTTTTCCAGATCGGCAAGCACATACTCCGCGACTTTAGATAGTTTTGCCTCAGTGTATCTCATTGCCGCAGCCGGGTCGTCATCAATGGAGCCAAAGTTACCCTGGCCGATTACCAGCGGGTAGCGTAAATGGAAGTCCTGTGCCATTTTTACCATAGCCATGTAAATCGAAGAGTCGCCGTGGGGATGGTACTTACCCATAACGTCTCCAATGATGCGCGCGCTTTTTTTGGTCGGCTTGTCATGCCAGATAGCGGTTTCCGCCATGCTATAGAGAATTCTTCTCTGGACGGGTTTAATGCCGTCGCGCGCTTCTGGAATAGCCCTGCCGGTAATTACGCTGTAAGCGTAATTCAAATAGGATGTTTTCATTTCATCTTCAAAGTAAGAGTCAATCAACTGCGAGGAATCAAAAATATCTTTCGCTGGCATGGTCAGTTTACTCCTTCAGGCATGATTATAAAGGAAGGATTTAGGTCTGTAAAGTAAAAGAGGCGAGACTTAATTCTCCCTTTTGAAAGGGGCAAATCCCCCTTTCAAAAGGGAGGATGTCGCTAAATTGAAAAACGGGCAGTTTATCGGGCGCTGAGCGGAGCCGAAGTGCTTATAGGAAAATGAAATAAATGTCATTTCGACTTCGCTCAATGACCGGAAAATCAATTTATCGACAACCTCAAGGGGGAAGGGGGGATTTTCAGCGCAATGGGAAACTGGGCAGGGAAGAAAAGGGGTAAATGGGATTGTGGATCATGAAACCGTCTCCACCCAGATATTCAGCCGGCTTTCCTTCCAGATAAAAATAGACCGCTTTTATCTGGGAAAACTGAGCGGCAGTATAAACAATTTGATAGATCTGCACTTTGTAGCCCGTGATACCGTAAGAATTATAAGAAAAATTGTCGCTGAAATCGATAAAAGCGATGTTGTTTTTGATCCAAACCTTTCGAACCTTTGTGTTTAGGGGAACTAAATTCAGAAAATCATTCTCCCTGTATTGAATCAAGGCCTCTAAAACGTCTTTTAAAGGAGAGGATGACTTCGGCAGCATCACTTTTTTTTCTACCAGTTGTATTTCCCTGGCTTTCTGCACAGCGAGAAATATTTTTACCGAAATTCCATTTCCCTCTATTCCCGCGGAAGAAAGAGGAATAGTCACAGAATTATTAGTTTTTGGTGTTTCTTTGATTTGAGGAATAGGAACAAAGTTAGTTAAGGAAAAATAATTGGTATTGCCTTTCGGGGGCTGCCAGAAACTTAAATTCTTGAAGCTGTTGGAGGAATAGGCAATAAAAAAAGCAATCACAGCGCCTGTCAAAATCCAGACAAGAGGGGTATATTTGCCAGCTTTTCTTCTTCTTTTACTTTTACTTTTTACAGGAGCCATCTCTTACCTTTCTTTATCTATCAGGAAATTTCTTCTTCTTTCTCCAACAAAAGATCATAAAGGTCTTTGGAGCTTTTCACTCCGGAGACAGAGGAACTAATGTCCGTTTTTTCAAAGATCTCAGCAATTACCCGCAACACTTCTAATTGCTCATGAGGGCTATAATCTTCTGAGGTAATAGCGGCAAAAAACAACTGAGAAGATTTTTTATCATAAGATTCAAAATCTTTTCCTTGAGAATCATAAATAACCACCAGGTGCATTCCGCTCACCTTCGAGCTTCTGCCATGGGGTATAGCAAGGCCGTTGCCAAGGCCTGTTGAACCTTTCTTTTCTCTTTCAGAGAGAGCTTTATAAACATCTTTTTTGTCGATAGAAGGATGTGACAATGCCATAAAATCTGAAATGTTATGCATAATATCGTCTTTTGTTTTTCCATTTAAGCCAATCTTCACATATTCCGGCTTTAACAGCTCCTTCAACCTCATAAGACCGCCTCCTTAGATTCAGAAAACCGATTTTGTTCTCAACTAACAAACCCTACAGAAACTAAGTTTAACAAGGAATAAAAATAAAATCAAGAGAAATAAGGTATTCGATTTTCGCGGCTAATTAACCGCGAGTATGATTCACATTATCTCAATAATAAAAATGTTTTTAGAGGAATAAAAAACAAATTTTTCTCTTCAACAACTAAATGGTCCTGTTTAGTGATTATGATGCCGAAGGGGGGCATTGTTTAATTGATTTTTCATAAAAGACTTTATTCCATTCTTATCCTCATTACGAATATTATTCCTGAATTTTACTTCGATTGGTATTCTATGTTGTCCCGTGGTCAATACAAAATCTACTTCTGGTTCATTATTTCTTTCAGGGAAATAAGATATATCTAATCCATGGATGGATGATAGCATAGACCCCACAATGCTTTCAGCTAAGTGACCGGCAATGGCATCTTCCGCCTCATTGCTATTGTTGCCGGTTAAAGAAATATTTTCCTGCAGCCAGATGGCCCTCAAGCTATGATCGGCAAGGCATATTTTTGAATTACTTTTTTTCTTTTTCAGCCGGATTTCCAGCGGTTTGATTAAAATTATTAAAAGAGTATCATTTAGAAATTTTGGATAGCTGGTAATCCTTTGGGGCCCAATATTAGCGTGCAGGGTGCCTCGAAGTTCTTCCAGCAATGTTCTGATTCCGGGAGCCTGTCCCGCATATCTGCATCCAAGCCTGAATAAATTCTTCCAGTAAAGCAGAATCTCGCTTCCGGCCTTTTTCACCCAACCGTAGATCATGCAGAATTACCCGGTGGATAATATTTTCATTTAACTGATCGGCTATCTGGGGCCATTGGGCGGTTTTGATATGAGCTATTGGATAGGCCCCTAGATCGGAGAAGAGTTGAAAAACAGTATCCCGATATTCACGATTAGCTATCCCGTATTCCGCTAAACCTCTCCAGAATTCCTTTTTAAACAAGATAGTTAAACCATTGTCCGGCAAATAAGGATCGGGGGATTTCATGCCTCTGATAGCGCCTATTTCAGTCAGTGAAAGAGGCGCGGCATTGATAGTCGAAATCCTTCCCGCCAGGCTGTCTCGCCCTTTCTCAATTCGAAGGGCGGAACTTCCGGTTACTACCGCTTTGACGCCCGTTGTGTCCAGCATTAGTTTCAACTGCGGTGCCCAGTTTTCTATATTTTGAATCTCATCCAGAAAAAAATAAACCTTTTCTCCTTTCCGTATTATGGCATTAACCCGTTTTTTGATAACTTCCTTTTCATACCATGTCAATAAACCCAAAATTGGGTTTTCCATTTTGAGTATTTCGTTGATTTCATCAAACTGAACCCAGAAAATATTAAGCGGCGGAATCCCGGAGTCTAAAAGATCGATGATGAGTTGTTTAAGGCTGGTCGTTTTTCCGATCTGGCGACTTCCACGTACAACCACAGCGGGCGCCAATCCGGAATCCAGCCTTTTTTTAATTTGAGTTACCAGATGTCTTCTGAATGGAGGCGCCAGAGGCCTGGCAGAAGAATCCTCCCACCATTCATTCATACGCCGAAGCTGTTCTTTTAATATTTCGTCAATCATATTACCCTTCACAATCCTCGATTTCTTCTTATTTCTAATAGATATTGTACTCTTAGGACGAAAAAAACATAAAAAATTCGATTTTTACTCCACTCCATTATCAATTTTTAAATTCCCTTTCGAAGGCTCATTACCGTAAAAATCAAAAAAATCTTTCATGGTGTGAAGGTGTTTGATGTTGTGATTTAAGTAATCAGGCAAAGAAAATAGCTGGCCTTTGTCGTTTAAAAAATCGTGTATGTGCCGGATAGTTATTTTTTCTTTCTTGCAGAAACCCTCAATGGATTTCATTAATTGGGGGTCAAAAACCAGAAAAGTGTGCGGTTCTATTTCGATAATGTGATTCTTAAAATGGTCTTTAATTTGAAAGGAATAATGAGCGTTAACCTGAATAATCTGGTAAGAATCCATCTTATCCAGAGAAAGGCTGTTAATAAGGCTTTCTATCCCTTCAGCCACGTTTTGCGGCAAGGCATGCTTTGAGTGAGCTTTCAAAAACTCCAGTACTTCTTCTTTTTTTATCCCATAAGCAAAAGAGCGGTAAATAGATTCTTTTGTAATCTTGAATAAAGAGACAGTTTGTATAGTCAGAGGTTCGGCAATAATGGCCAGCTTGAACAATATTTCCGGTTTCAAATAGGGCTCTACTATTACTTCATAATTTGCTTCCACAATGAAATTATCCTCAGAAAAGTGTCCGCCAAAATCCACGTGGTTTAAAAGGGAAGCATGCGGTTCATTCATAATAATAGCGTCTTTTGCTATGGAAATTGTGCCCGGGCTGCCTCTCTGCAGAGTAGCGATATTTTCTACCTCCAGGCTTTTGACAAAAAGGACAAAACGAAGTTCTTCCTGTTGAAGCAGCAGTTTCAGGCTTTTTGCTTCATTTTTTAGGGCAATATAAATTTCATTATTCAGATAATAGAAAAAGAGTTCCCGCAAAGGGATGCATTTTTTGTCGACATAGGAGCGGAGGCCCAGAATTTTTAAAGTCATAAAAGCGCTTTTGCGGAAATCAAACTTGTCCATAAAATCATATAGGAAAATAATGAAGAGCTGTTCGTTAATAGATAGTTTTAAAATAGAATCTAAGAGAGATTTATTTAAAATGATCCGGTTGTTAAACTTCTGAAAAAAGCCAAAACGGCAGAGTTTTTTGATAAGTGTTTCCAGCTCATTCTTTTCTCCAAAATCGGCAAAAAATTCCAGCATCTTTGCGAGGTCAATTTTATGAATTTCGTTGGTCTCAGAGCTTCGCGGAGCGAAATTGATCACATAAGAAATAAATCCGGCAATCAAAGGGATATAATGGGCCGTGAGCAGGTCTTTCCCGGAGATTCCGCAATAGGTCGCAGGATGATTGTTCAGTATGCGTTCGGCTTCTGCTGACGGGTTAATATTTCTTAGAAATATAGGAGGCGAGAAGAAAAAATTATACCGCTTGAGCCGTTCGTATTTAAAAAGAAGAAATTTTTTAAATAGTGAATTCAGAGAAGCCGACAATTCATCAGGATGAAAATGAAAAATAGTGGCGATGATTTTTAAAGTGGATTCAATATTATCATAAACAATCCAGCCAAACCCGTTTTTCATAATATAAAGGAGCAATTTTTCTGCGTTCGAAAGAGACCCATAAAGTTCGAGGGCATTCTTTGAAATAAAGTCCGAAACCTGGTTCAATCTTTTGCGGTTTTCCTCGCCGTCATAAGACATTTCCATGTCTGAATGGAAGAAATAGTCATAAATTTTTTTTACCAATTGCGGCTCTTCCTGTATCATCCAGTCCGTTACGGTAACATTGCTCAATTGGCTGGTATCTTTTCCTTCTAACATAAAAGCCGCCTTTAATCCGAAGATTTTAGTTCTAGATCCGGTATGGACAGAGCCTCTTCCTTTTCCGGGTAATGAATAATTGAATAGTGGTAACCCTGCTCTAACAGGAACATCTGTCTTCTTCTGGCAAATTCTTCTTCCAGGGTATCTCTGGATACCAGTGAATAGAAATAAGCCTTGCAGGACTCCGGCCTTAATATTCTTCCAAGCCTCTGGGCTTCTTCCTGTCGGGACCCAAATATGCCGGAGACCTGTATTGCCACATCCGCGATCGGCAGGTCAATAGAGAAATTTCCCACTCTGGAAACAATCAATGCTGGTATTTTATTATTCCGAAAATCGCGGTACATTATTTCTCTTTCATGGTTCGGCGTTTCCCCTGTAATCAATGGAATACCGAAAATCCGGGAAATTTCCTGAAGCTGGAAGATGTAATGGCCAATAATCAGAATGTGATTTTCTTTGTGGAAATGGAGCAATTTTTCCAGAATTTTCAGTTTATTAGGATTTTCTGAGGCGATCCGGAATTTCTGTCTCTGGGAGGAACGCAGGTATTCAAAAGAATTGCCTTCATTGAGGGGTATTTTTATTTCATAACAATAGGCTGTCGCTATCCAGCCTTCTTTTTCGAGGGCCTTCCAGGAATATTCGTAAATTTTCGGGCCGATCAGCGTAAAAACTTCTGTTTCCAGATTGTCTTCCCTGACCAGTGTGGCTGTTAAACCAAGTCTTCGCTTGCCTTGAATGAAAGTGGTCATGCGGAAAATAGGCGCCGGTAAAATATGCACTTCATCATAAATAATAAGGCCCCAGTTTTTCTCAGTAAATATGCCGATGTTGCGCATTTCCTCGCTTCCGGCATTTTTATGAATCAACATATTATAAGTTGTGATGGTTACCGGCTTGATGATTTTCTTCTGCGCGGTGTATTCGCCTACATCATCCGGGTTTAAGGAAGTTTTGTCTAAGATTTCTCTTGTCCATTGACGGATCGCTTCGACGCTGGTAGTAATAATGAGGGTATATTCTTTTATCTCATTCATAATACCGATGCCTACGATGGTTTTGCCCGCGCCGCAAGGAAGTACTACAACACCGCTTCCCTCTTTCCATCTCATGAAGTTTTCAATGGCTTCTTTCTGATAATACCTGAGAGAAAACCCTTTCTCTTCTAAAGAGTTTTCTCTCAAGTGTAGTTCCAGTCTATTTCCGCTGTCAAAACCAGCTATGTCCTTGACGGGTATCAGGTGCTTGATTAGCTCGTTCTTGATACTGCCGCGATTTTGTTTATCGATGATCAGAGTGTTTTCCGGGCCTTTCTTTACTATATACTGCTGAATCAGGCCTTCCACTTTTTCGAAAAGTTTTTCATCTTTTATTTCAATTAGAATATTTTGAGGGTCTTTGCTTTTTAATACCACTTTTCCATAGATAGAATAATGCCGTTCAATGTATTCAAGAACATTCTTTGGTATATCAAACTTTTTATAATTTTCCAGACAGGAAATAATGCCATCCAATGGAATGCCGTTCGCGGCTGAATTCCAGAGAGAAATGGGAGTAATACGGTAAAAATGGATGTGCTCCGGTGTTTTAGAAAGCTCAGAAAATCCTATCAGCCTTTTTCTCACTTCTTCAAATTGAGGATGATGAGTGTCCAAAAGGATTGTTTTGTCAGATTGCACAGCAATAACTTTGTTTTCTTCCATGAACCCTCTTCTATAGCCGAATAAAAAAAGATGTTTATTTTAATAAAACCTTTTTATTTAGTCAAATTAATGAGGGCTTTGTGTGGGCTTTGGAGAGTGACTCGTTTTATGCCAATCCTCTACCGACTTGATTTACAGCGCGGGAAAGGGTTTCATCCCCTGCCTGTATCACACGCTGGTTGGCTTCGTAAAGGCGGTTTATTTCAATCATTCGTGTCATTTCTATGACGGGGTCTACATTGGACTTTTCGAGAAAACCCTGATGAATTTTTGCCCGGTTCTCTTCCATAACGAAAGCCTTGCCGGAAAAATCGCTTTCCTTGTAGAGAGTATGCCCGTCTTTTTGCAGATAGCGTTTCTCCGGAAAGTCTACGATTTTCAAGCGGTCAAGCTTGATCATATTCTTCCATTCATTTCCTGCTTTGTCCACAAAATCTTCAGGTTTATAATCCGAGTTAATATAGACATTTCCTTCTTTATCAATCTGGAAATTGTTCTGGGCAATTCGAATAGCGCCGTTTTCGCCCATCACTTTATTGCCATGCATATCGACCAGATAACCGTCAGAGCTGATTTTAAAATTGCCGTTGCGGGTGTATTTTTCGCCTTCTTCGCTCATCACTGTCAAAAAGCCTTCCCCTTCCAGGGCGATGTCAAACTCATTGCTTGTTTCCAGAAGACTTCCCTGTTCATATCGGATGAAGGATTCATTAAACTCAACCCCGGTGCCGAGTTTTCCGACAACCGGCGCGAGGTCGTAGCTTCCCAGCGGGAATTTGACCACGCCGTCATCATTGATCCGGCGCATGAGAAGTTCCGGGAAGGCCTTTGTTACACTGGTTTCCCTTTTATAGCCGTCTGTATTCACATTAGCTAGATTGTTTGCCACGACGTTCATTTCTTCCATCGTTGCCATCATTCCGCTCGCGCCTGTATAAATTCCCCTGACCATATTTGCCTCCTATGAAAAATCGCACCGCGATTTATTCAGCTCTCTTAGTTTATCGGAAAAACGATTTTTTCCTAAAATTTAATCCACGGGATTTAATCCCCTATCATTTCTGTGATGCTTCCTCCCGGCGGGATCATCGGCAAAACATTGTGCCTTGAGTCAATGGGGACATTGATTAAAGCGGGGCCTTTAAAGTCGAGCGCTTTTTTAAAGCGGCGTTTAAAATGGCTGTTTTGCTTGACATCAAAACTTTTTATACCGAAACCCTCCCCGATTTTCGTGAAGTCTGGTTGAGAAATAAATTCAGAGGCAATATACTTCTTTTCGTAAAACAATTCCTGCTGCTGGCGGACCAGGCCTAAATGGCCGTTATTCAGGATAATGATTTTGACATTCAGCTGGTGGTCTGCCAGAGTCGCCAATTCTTGAATATTCATCAAGATAGAACCATCTCCGCTGATGCAGATAATTTGCCTGTCAGGCCAGGCCAGCGCGGCCCCAATTGCCGCGGGAAGGCCAAACCCCATGGTTCCCAATCCCCCAGAAGTCAAAAATTGACGGGGCCTTTTAAAGGGAAAGGCCTGGGCTGTCCACATCTGGTGCTGTCCGACATCGGTCGTAATGATCGCATCCGGCTGGATCAGCTGGCTGATTAATTGAATCATATTTAATGGATGGAAGACCTCATTCTGCTTTGGTGCCCATGGTGGAAATTGTTTTTTCAGGCAGGCAATCTCCGAGAGCCATTTCTCCCTTTTATTTTCTTCTATTAGAGGAAAAATCCCGTTTAAAGCCAGATTCAGATCTGCCGCTATGAAGCTGTTTGTTCTCTTGATTTTATCAATCTCTGAATGATCAATATCAATGTGTAAAATATCGGCATGCCGGCAGAATTTCTCGGCATTTCCAGTCGCCCGGTCGTCAAAACGAACTCCCAGGGCAATCAATAAATCCGCTTTGTCCAGTAAGTAGTTGGTATAGCGGGCACCGTGCATTCCCAGCATTCCGATGTACAAAGGGTCATCCATCGGTACGCACCCAATGCCCATCAATGTTGAAGCGATCGGCAAGGAGTTTTTTTTGGCCAATTCCAGTATTTTTTTATGAGTTTTGGAATGGACAGCTCCTCCGCCAATCAGTATCAAAGGCTTTTGCGCCTTATTGATGAGCAACGCGGCTTTCTCCTTATCTTTCTGGTTTATTTCTTTTTCCATGGCTTCTATAGGAGGTTTTGGCCATTCTTTAAATTCAATCATTTCGGCCTGGACGCTCTTTGGAATATCTATCAGAATTGGCCCTGGCCTTCCCTCCATTGCAATCCGGAATGCCGCCGGGATTATATCAAACAATTTTTTTGCGCTCTGGACGAAAAAATTATGCTTGGTAATAGGCAAAGATATCCCATAAGTGTCTACTTCCTGAAACGCGTCAGTGCCAATGAGTGCTGTAGAAACCTGTCCTGTGATGGCTATAATGGGAATCGAATCCAATTTCGCGTCCGCTATGGCAGTCAGTAAATTTGTAACGCCTGGGCCGGATGTGGCAAAGCAGACTGCCGGTTTTCCAGTTGACCTTGCTATCCCTTGTGCGATAAAGCCTGCGCCCTGTTCATGCCGGGTAAGAATGTGCCTGATCTTGCTATGAAACAGGGCATCGTAAAGCGGCAGATTTTGTCCGCCGGGAATTCCGGCAATCAGTTGAATCCCCTGTCTTTCCAGAAGGCGGATAGTGATTTCCGCGCCTGTCATTTTCATAAATTTCCTCCTATGAGAAATAAAAAACCCCTGCCGGTTAAAACCGGCAGGGGTAGATTTATTCCATTATAATATGGATCATCCCAGCGGTAAAAACCGATAGACAAAAGAAAGTGTCACCACGACAAGTACGAGTACGATGATAGTTGAAAAAGGACCCATATAAAGTTTCCTCACAAAGGCGACAATAATTATTGTCGCCTTTTTTACTTATTCATAAAACGAAAAAAGCCCCCGCTGGTTTTACCAGCGGGGGCTTTTTAATAAAAACAACCCATCCCTACGGCATAAACCTTTTGACAAATTCAAGCTTCACCACTAGCGCCACATTTAAAGGGATGGAGAATTTAATCATAAAAATTCCTTTTTATTCACATTATTATAGAATAGTTGTGGATTGATGTCAAAAAAAAACTTGTCTTAGGCGCGGTTAATAAAACGCGCCTATACTCCAATCTCAGTGTACCCCGGCAGCAAAGGAATTTTAAGTTTTTAATAGTGGGGGCAGCTCCCTGCCCGACTATTTTTCATTGAAATGCGCAAAAGTCATGACTATTCGGCATTAGACTGCAAATAAGTCTTGACTTCTTTTTTAACTCCTTATTCTTCGAATATCGGCAGGGCCATCCTGAAAGAACCCAAGCTTTATTTTTTTGACAATGCTCTTGTTCAGGGTGATGAGGGCGTACGTTTTGAAAACCTGGTTGCTTTATGTCTCTATAAGTCTGTTTTATACCGAAGAGACCAGCTGGCAGAAGAAATAGAATTGAAATATATCCGGACTAAGGATAAAAAAGAGATTGATTTTACTCTTGTAAAACAAGGAACTACGGCTATAAATCCCAAAACAACCGCTCCCACTTTTCTACTTCCACTTCCTCCGGCCGGATAGAAAGCGGAATGCCTGATTTTGCCAATATTTCCGGCGAAATTCCAGCCTGCTTTAAGTTATTGGACAGCGTTTTTCGTCTCGATTGAAAAGCTTTCCTTAAAAAGGAATTGAATTCCTCCTGAGGAAGATCGCAGAGCTTCTTTTTTAACTTCACAACCATAGAATCAATAGAAGGCGCCGGGAAAAAGCATTTTCTTCCCACAGAGAAAAGAGGCGTTATTTCCAGATAATAATGAGACAAAATGCTCATGACTCCAAAATTTTCTTCTCCCGGCATAGCCTTCATTCTTTGTACAAAATCGCTCTGGAGCATTACAATTCCTTCATCAAAAATTTTTTCTTCAATAAATCTTTTGACCGCCTCGCCGGAAATGGAATAGGGAAGATTGGAAACAAAAAACAAATTTTCTTCTTTCAGTTGAGAAAAGTCATAAGAAAGAAAGTCGCCATGGATCATGGTGAGATGGGGATGGGAAAGAAAATCTTTCAGAACGACATAAATGCCCCTGTCAATCTCAATGGAATAGGTCTTATGATTTTCTATTAAAAGCATGGTCAAAGCGCCCAAACCACTGCCGACCTCAAAAAGGGCTGCGTCCTTTGAAATGTTAGCAATGATTTTTTCAGCGGTATTTCTGTCAATCAAGTAATTCTGGCCCCTTTTTTTCGAGAGATGCAGATGGTTTTGCTCCAATACCTTCGACACAAAATGGAGAGAGAAGGGATTGTATTCCAGATTTTTCATATTACTTCAAGTTTTTTTTCAATTCATTGACTGTTTTTATCAACTCGGAAAGTCTTGTTAATCCGGCGTAAATACGCTTCTGCTCCATCATATCCCTGGCGGGTGTGCCGAGGACTATTTTCCCGGATTCAATATTCGCCTTGCTTTCTATGCCGGATTGAGCAAGCACCACAACGCGGTCACCCAGGGTCACATGGTCAGACACGCCGGCCTGTCCGGTGATAATACAATTCTTGCCGATAGTCGAGCTTCCCGCAATGCCAACCTGTGATATAATAATGGAATTTTCGCCGATTTTGACATTGTGGGCGATCTGTACCAGATTGTCAATCTTGGTGCCTTTACCGATGCGGGTTTCTCCAATCGTGGCACGGTCAATGGCGACACATACGCCGATCTCGACATCATCCTCGATGACAATTCGGCCGATTTGTGGAATTTTGATGTTTTTTTCGTCCTTCTGAATGTATCCATATCCATCTCCGCCGATGACAGAATTGTGATGAATAATGACATTGTCTCCGATTGTTGTTTCATCATCAATCTTTACACCGGCTTTAATGATGCAGTTTTTGCCGATTTTTACATTTTTCCCGATAAAAACCTGCGGATAAATTACTGTTTTATCTCCGATCTGCGCATTGTCCATAATGCAGGCAAAAGGCATAATCGTGACATTTTTGCCGATAGAGGCGCTTTTTTCAATATAAGTATTTGGGTAGATTTGCTGAGGATAGGACTTATAAGGGCTGAACAAAGCCAGAACTTTAGAGAAAGCAAGCTTTGGGTTTTCTGATAAAAGCACTGGTTTGCCGGAAAACGCCATTCCCTTTGGAATAATCAGAGCGGCGACGCTACTTACTGCGAGAAGCTCCAGATTTCTTTTATTTTCCGCGTAAGCGATCGTATGGGGCTCCTGATGCTCCAGGTCGGAAACGCCGTTTATCTCGACATCGTTTCCAGTCACTTCTTCGCCAATCAGGCGGGCAATCTCTGAAAGTTTCATAAAAATTCCTTGTCTTTGATTGCTTTATGATAAAGAAACACAAGAGATTAGTCAAATGAGGGTAGCTGAAAAAAACTTTTTAAATTTGGAGAGGGGTAATAATATTTATTTCTGCCCACTTTTTTAACAAGTAAAAAACCCTTTTCTCCCAAAATTTTGAGGTCTTTGATCGCCGTTAATTTTGATGTCCTGTAAATATTTTTGTGGATGGTCGGTGTTGTTTTATCCTCAGGATGTTCGATGAAATGTTCCAATAATTCTATCTGCCTCTGGTTTAGCCCAAAACGGACCGCTAAATCTTCTTTTTTCGCGCGTTTTTCCTCATTCTTTTGCAAATAATTTAAAAAATGCTCAATAGAAGCCTGAATTTTCAGCACATTATAATTGATAAAATAGGTCAGGTCATGATCATCCTGTTCGCTATAGAGATAAGCCTTTTCATATTGCGCTCTGGATTTTAATAATAGCGACGAAAATGACAAATAAAAAAATACCCAATAGCCCTTTTTTATTAAATACCAATAGAATAAAATCCGGGCCAGCCTTCCGTTTCCGTCACAGAAGGGATGAAGATACCCAATCCAGAAATGAATCATAATTGCTTTTATTAAAGGATGAATAAATGGCTCATTATCCTCATCGTTGGCGAAACGAATGAGGCGGTCCATCTCTTTTTCAACAAACTCAGCCTTCGGAGGGATAAAATAGATTATTTCGCTATCTTTGCTCACAACAATGTCATCATGATCGTTTCGGAATCTGCCGATATCTTTTTGGTCCAATGTGTTTTTGGTTAAAATTTCATGGATTTCGAAAAGAAGACTTTTTGACAGTTTTTTTTCTTTGTATTCTTCATCAATTAATTTCATCGCCTGATAATTGTTTAATATCATTTGCTCTGATTTATCTCGGGGTTTTCTGCCGGTTCGGATCATTTCTTTTGCCATTTTTCTCGTGGTGTTTGCGCCTTCCAGCTGTGATGACGCTATAGATTCTTCCAGGAGGCCTTTAGCTCTGAATTTGTTTTTTATTTTTTCATTCGGCTTTTCAAAGCCCAGTTCTAACAAATCTTTAAATTTTCCGGCGAAATTTAAGTCGATAAAATGGAGAAATTTTTCCATAGAGGGAAGTTTTATCCAGGTAAAAAACTCTTGATTTTCATTTTTAATGGGGGTTTTTATAGATACCGCTTTCCGGTATTCTTTGACAGCAATCCAGAATTCTTCTTTATGCTTTATCTCATCCGGCATTTTATATTTGAGTTTGTCCCAATAGAGGTATTCCGGTTCAAAAGCTAAAATTTGGTAATTTTTATATGTCTGAGCAATTCTCAACTGAATATAAGTTTCGAGTTTAGATTCACGGTATTTTTTAAGATTTGGTTTTTCAATTTGAACTATTTTCATGAACGCCTCATAGGTATAATTTATTTATTATTATACCTATACTTTACCTATTTGTCAATGGACATGGGGAAAATAAAAAAGGCGGGTCATCATGACCCGCCTTTGGTTTTTAATATAGATTTTACTTCTTGTTCTTGTCTTCAATCACAGCCTGGGCCGCGGCAAGACGCGCTATCGGCACACGAAAGGGCGAGCAGGAAACATAGTTCATTCCCGCTCTATGGCAGAATTTCACGGATTTTGCTTCACCGCCGTGTTCGCCGCAGATACCGATTTTCAAATTCGGCCGGGTGCTTCTTCCTTTCTCAATAGCCAATTTTACTAAAAGTCCTACACCGTTCTGATCCAGCGACTGGAAGGGGTCATCTTTGAATATGCCGGCTTTCTTTTCGTCTACATAATCCGGCAGGAAACGCCCGGCGTCATCGCGGGACATACCGAGTGTCATCTGTGTCAGGTCATTGGTACCGAAGGAGAAGAATTCCGCCACTTCGGCAATCTCATTAGCCAGAAGCGCCGCTCTGGGAACTTCAATCATAGTACCAACCATATATTTTACATTCTGGCCGCTCTTTTTAATAATAGCGTCCGCGATTTGCCTTGTTTGCACTTCCAGAATCTTCAGTTCTTTTTTATCGATGACAAGCGGGTGCATAATTTCCGGTTCTACTTTTATGCCCGCTTTGGCGCATTCGCATGCCGCTTCGATAATTGCCGTTACCTGCATCTCCAGAATTTCAGGGTAGGTAATGCAGAGACGGCATCCTCTATGGCCGAGCATCGGGTTTGCTTCATGAAGTTGCTCCACTCTGTGGTGTACTTTCTCGTAAGGAACGCCGATTTTATTTGCGAGCTCTCTCTGCTTGGGCTCATCATGCGGGACAAACTCGTGTAAAGGCGGGTCAATCAAACGGATAGTCACCGGCAGGCCGTCCATAGCTTCAAAAATTCCCTTGAAATCCGCTCTCTGGAAGGGTAAAAGTTTCGCGAGCGCTTTTTTTCTGTCTTCGACGGTATCCGCGACAATCATTTCCTGAATGGCTTCGCGTCTTTCTTCCGTGTCAAAGAACATGTGCTCCGTTCTGCAGAGGCCGATACCTTCAGCGCCTAGCTCTACCGCGTGTTTCGCGTCGTAAGGGGTATCCGCGTTTGTTCTGACTTTGATTTTTCTAACTTCATCCGCCCACTTCATAATGGTGTTATAAGCTTCAGGTAATGTGGGCTTTATCAGCTTCAAAGAAGTGAGATAAACTTCGCCAGTCGATCCGTTCAAGGTGATTTCATCGCCTTCTTTTACAGTTTTGTCGCCGACGGAGAAAGATTTTTTGTTATAATCAATATTGAGCTTTTCACAGCCAACAATACAGCATTTACCCCATCCTCTTGCCACAACTGCGGCGTGTGAGGTCTTTCCGCCGGTAGCGGTGAGAATGCCTACCGCGGCGTGCATTCCGCCAACATCTTCAGGAGAGGTTTCTTTTCTGACCAATATGACTTTTTCTCCCTTCTCCGCCCATTCCTCAGCTTCGTGCGCTGAAAATACTACTTTACCAGCCGCCGCGCCGGGAACCGCGTCAATTCCCTGTACCAAAAAATTCTTTTTCAATGTGTCTTTCTGGGAAGGGTCAATCACAGGGTAGAAAATACCTTCGATGTCTTTATCTTTCAATCTGGACAAGGCATTTTCTTTCGTGATGAGCTTTTCATTCACCATATCCACCGCAATCTTGAAAGCGGCGCCAGGCGAACGCTTACCTGTCCGGCATTGTAGCATATAAAGCTTTCCTTCTTCCACCGTAAATTCCAGGTCCTGCATTTCTTTGTAGTGATTTTCCAGGGTTTTTCTGACTTCTACGAGCTGTTTGTAAGCTTTTGGGTCAGCACTTTCGAAGTCGGATAATTTAATAGGTGTTCGAATTCCAGCCACTACGTCTTCGCCCTGAGCATTGATCAAATAATCGCCATAGAATACATTTTCGCCCGTATTCGGGTCTCTGGTAAAACAAACGCCTGTGCCGGATGTGTCGCCCATGTTGCCGAACACCATCTGCACTATATTTACAGCGGTACCAACCACGCCCTGGATTTTTTCCACTTTTCTATAGGTAACAGCCTTTTCCGCCATCCAGCTGCCGAATACGGCACTGGTAGCTCCCCAGAGCTGTTCTTTCGGGTCTTGCGGGAAATCTTTTCCAATGTGCTTTTTATAGAGTTCTTTGAAATTTTTAATCAGTTCTTCCAGTTCTTCCGCGTTGACGTCGGTGTCATTAATCTTTGTTCCTGTGGAAACAGAAAGACGCTTCCTGGTTTTTTCTTCTTTAACTTTATCAAAAGCATGGTCAAATTCCGCTCTTTCAATTCCCATTGCTGTTGAGCCGTACATCATAATAAACCGGCGGTAACCGTCTAAAGCAAACCTTTTGTTGCCGGTCTTTTTTGCCAGACCTTCTACGGATTTATCATTCAAGCCTAAATTGAGAATGGTTTCCATCATTCCAGGCATCGAAATAGGAGCGCCGGAACGCACAGAAACGAGAAGAGGATCATTCGCGTCGCCTAATTTTTTTCCCACGAGTTTTTCCAGATGGGCCAGGTTCTCATCTACCTCTTTTTCCAATCCTTCCGGATACTTTTTCCCATTCTTGTAGAAAAGATCGCAAACCTCTGTGGTAATGGTGAATCCGCCAGGTACCGGCAGACCAATCACGGTCATCTCAGCCAGGCCCGCGCCTTTACCGCCAAGAAGTTCTTTCATTGTTCCATCACCGTCGGCCTTTCCGCCTCCGAAGAAATACACGTACTTATTCTTTGACATTTTATGTGACCTCCAATAAAAATAATTATCATTTTGTAGGCATAGGCTGGTTGCTAAGATTATAAACAATGAATTATATTTTAATACTAAACCGCGATTTTTGCAAAAAACGGAATGAAGCGGTTTTTTCTTTGCAAAATCTCGTATGGTGAGATAAAATATTGTCAGTAGCGGACAAAACGCTTCCTTACTTTCTTTTGGCAACAGCACCAAAAGAAAGTAAGCAAAGAAAAGTGCCGCCGTCTACGCTGCTGAGACTTGCGTCGTTTCCACTCAGAAACGGGCGCGCTTATACCGTTTCTTCGCGGACTCCGCTAAGTCTCCTCCGCTATGGCGGAGACAAAAAACAATCATTGAATGAACTACAACGCTATTCATCCATCAATTAGTCATTAAAAAGGAGGTGCATTTTGAAATCGATCATTATGGCCGGCGGTGCTGGCACAAGGCTCTGGCCGCTTTCCAGGAAGAATTTTCCGAAACAGTTTTTGTCCTTGATCAATGGGGAGAGCTTTATTCAAATTACCGCCAGGCGGCTTTCTCATTTTACAAAGCCCGGCGATATTTATGTAGTAGCGGGTGAAGAATATCAATTTACCATAAAAGACCAGCTTTCCGGTGTTTGCGGACAAAGTTTTGATAATTTGATACTGGAGCCGATGGGGAAAAATACCGCGCCGGCGATCGCGCTGACCATAAAGTACTTATTGGAAAAGAAACAGGCAAAACCGGATGAAATCCTGTTTTTCTCGCCTTCCGACCACATTATCAAGCCCGAAAATGATTTTTCTCAAGCGGTCCTGGATTGCCTGGAAGCGGCAAAGGACAATATTGTTACCTTCGGCATTGTACCCGCTAAACCGGAAACAGGCTACGGCTACATTGAGCTGGGAAATGAAAAAGGAAACAAAATTTATCCGGTCAGCCGCTTTGTGGAGAAGCCGGATCTGGAGAAAGCAAAGTCTTATCTGCAGGCAGGCAATTATGTCTGGAACGCGGGAATGTTTTTGTTTTCCATTCAGGTGATGCTGAAAGCCTTTCAGGAATTTGCTCCTGAGCTTTATGAAATGATCACGAAGGGCACTTATGAAGAAGCGGTGCAAAATTATCAAAAACTTTCGGGCATTTCTATTGACTATGCCGTTATGGAAAAAACGAAGAATATTGTCTGCAAAAAGACAGGAGTGGAATGGAATGATGTGGGCTCGTGGGACTCTATTTATGAGATTTTGCCCAAGGACGCCAATCAGAATGTAGTGATGGGGGATGTGGAGACTTATCAAGTGAAAAACAGTTTGATCATCAGCAATGAAAAACTGACCGCGCTCATTGGCCTATCGGACATTGCCGTGATTGAGACAGAGGACGCGATTTTAATCAGCGACCGAAAGAAAGCGCAGGACGTAAAGGAAATTGTTACTGTTTTGAAGAATAAAAATAGAAAAGAAGTGAATGAGCACACGACCACTTATAGACCCTGGGGACATTACACAGTATTGGAAGAATCCGACCGCTATAAGATCAAAAAAATAGTGGTAAATCAAGGGGCAAAGCTTTCCCTTCAAAGGCATGCCCACCGGAGCGAACACTGGGTCGTGGTCAAGGGTACAGCGCTGGTCCGATTGGAAGACAAAGAATTCCCTATTCATGAAAATGAAAGCGCCTATATTCCAAAGTCGGCGGTGCATCGGCTTTCCAATCCCGGCAGGATGCCGCTGGAAATCATCGAAGTGCAGAATGGCGAATACGTCGGCGAGGATGATATCGAGAGGCTGGAAGATAATTACGGACGGGCTTAAGTCAGAAAAAAAGAGGGGGGTATTCCCCCCCTCTCAAGAAAATGAGAAATCAGATTATTTTGCCAATTTAGCTATGCCTTCTAAAGAAGAAGCGATGGCGACTCCAGGAAGTTTAATAGGAGCGCCGATCTGGGCAACGAAGGAACCCTGCACTTCGCCGGTTTTGTAGGTGGTAAAGCCGATTCTGTATAAGCCCCTTACAAGTGTTTTCAAGGGATCATTATGGTCGGCGGCTACTCTTAAAACAGAGTTATACTTGCTGCCGGAAGGCTGAGCGGGCAGTTCAGAAGAGTCATCATTATTATCATATTTAATCCATAAACTGGATTTTCCTTTAACAGCTATATCAGCCGGATTGATAACTTCAACAGCTCTTTCCAGATCAATCCAGGTATCGAAATAATTTGTTGCATCACTTTTTCCTTCATTCCACAATGAACTGACAAAATCATTAGAGGATGGGGCCATACTATTGGGCACAGGAGAAACCATTCTGAGGCCCAATTCAGGAGCGGCAACGGGAATCCACACGTAAACATAATACATTTTTTTCCCGTCGACTACCGCATCCGGCGTGGAACCCTGTTTAATATACCCGTAGTAGCTGACCATGTCCTGATAAGGAAGACGGATAGGGTCGGCGAAGGGAATAGGATTGTCCAGTTTACCGAGTTCAGCGCCAAAAATAGGAAGCCCGCCAGCGTAACTAATCGCTAACGATCCTATAACTAATAAGGCACTTAACAACAAAATCTTTTGCATAGTTTTTCCTCCTTCAATTACTTTTAAGGTTAATTATATACTATTTTTGTTTTTAAACCAATTTATTGGAAATCTTATAAAATATATCACAATAACCATGGATTATCAATTAGAATTGGTGAAAAAGTAAATCGGCAAAGAATTTGTTGACATTACTCATTTAATTCTTTATATTTAATGAGTAGGAGGTATGTATGGGAAAGATTTTTCTCCTTTTGGTGCCGATAGTTGTTGCCTTTTTATCCGCCTGCAGCGGGTATTTTGCGGGCGAGGATTCCAAAAATTCTAAGGATGGCGTGAATAAGCTCGCGCTTTCCGGCGGCGGCTACTTAAGCACCGATGATTATAATGAGATCACGCCCTTTTTGTATAGGGATGGCGGTAAAGCCTGGCTCTTCTTCGCGAGCGATAGAGGCGGGAATTATGATATTTATTATGCGGAGATGGATAGCGAAGGGAAATTCAATGCGCCAGTCAAGTTAGATACAAATTTGAATACTACCAATCATGAGTATTCACCCGTAGTATTCCAGTCATATAGAAATGGGGACGCGCCTACAGGCACGAACTGTTTTATTTCTTTTATTCGTATTGAGTTCGGAGGCGCTTCGACAAATATTCGCACTTTTCTTGTCTCAAACACGTTTAATGTTTATTCGATGGGAATGGGCGCTGATCCTACTATGGCTAATGCAAAAAGTATTGCCTTGCTTTCAAAAACAAATCATATGCCAGGTTTATTGATTTCTATTGATTCGACGAATTTACTGCAATCAACCTGGAATACCAACGCATTTTCGACATCCCCCTGTTGGAATTCTCCCTCCTCAATGCTGATCGGTTCAACCACTTCGGTTCTTGGAATAGATGGCTATCATATCGGCACAACTTCCTGGACCAATATATACATTTATGATGTTTTGTTTGAAGGAAAACGAACGCTATTCAAAGGGTTTGTTGCCTCTGCCCCGGCAACAAATTTTCAACAAATTTTAGAGTATGCATCAGATTTTAATGATGCACAGCCTTGCCTTGACCTTATAACCATGAAAGTCTATTTCTCCTCCGACCGTTACGGCAAGGGCAATTATGACCTTTACCGGTACAACACACTGACTTTTGACAAAGCGATGCATTAGGAACGATCCGCGAAGGCACGCAAAGAAACGCGAATGAAGAATTGGTGTAGATTAGTGTTATTCGTGGGTTAACCACGAAACACACGAAATGGCACGAAATTTTGAGTGTTTGGTAGGAGGAAATCCTTCATGAAAAAACGTTATTTTGTTTTTCTGGCCTTTATCGTTGCCTTCGGACAATTACTCCCCTCTTGCTCTTCCCTCGCCGTATTGAACAACATGCTTACAGTGAGTCATAGTTCCTCGTCTTCTTCCACACCCCTCATCCTGCCCGATGGGAAAAACTGGGAATGCGCAAATATTGCAGCTAATTTTTTGCCAAGATTCGGTTTAAGAAGTTTGATTTTTAATAATAAGATATGGATTATAGGTGGCTTTACAATAGCGGGGCACACTACTAACGATGTCTGGTATTCCAGCGACGGCACCAATTGGTATTGTGCTACCCTCGCGGCTAGTTTTGCTTCAAGATATGTACATGCAGCGGTTACATACAATGGAAAAATGTGGGTTATTGGAGGTAGCCCTCTTTCTGCCGATGTCTGGTCATCCTTGGATGGCATTAATTGGACCAATGTCACTACCTCAGCCGGTTTCAGTACGAGGGCGCACTTTCCATGTCTGGTCTATAATAATAAATTATGGGTTATAGGTGGTGGTGGACCTTTTAACGACGTCTGGTCTTCAACGGATGGAACAAATTGGGTTTGTGTTACCAATTCCGCGGCTTTCAGCCCGAGATACGCTCATACCGGCTGTGTCTTTAATAATAAGATGTGGATTATAGGCGGTGTTACAGTAGCAGGACTTACTAAAGATGTTTGGTATTCTGGTGACGGTACCAACTGGTACTGTGCAACGAATTCCGCGGCGTTCGGCCTTAGAGCCACTCACACTACTGTTGTTTTTGACAATAAAATCTGGGTTATTGGAGGAAATGGTCCTGCTAATGACGTATGGAATTCCACAGACGGAATCAACTGGGTCTGTGTGACAAACGCGGCGGCTTTTGCGCCTAGACAAGATCACACAAGCGTTGTTTTTAATAATAAAATCTGGGGTGATGGCGGGATACACAACCACCTTCACCAATGACCTCTGGTACTCAAAGTAAAGCCGGTCTAAAATGAAAATCCGCATTAGGCAGGAGTGAAATGCAGCGTTTATTCTGTTTCTTTTTAATTACAGCGTCTTTTTTTTGTTCGAGTGTTTTGTTTAGCGACACGCGCGTCCTGCTCAAGCCGGGCGTCGGTTTTTATTATGATGGAATGAATTACAGCGCTGGTATCGACTTAGAAACGGGCTTCAATAGCTTTTCCCCTTCTTTTCCTGAGGGCTTTTTTACCGGGATTGGCGCGGCCTATTCCGCCGTTCTTTCCACCCCTTGGGTTTATTTCAATAGTATCAGCGGAGGCATAGAAATCGGATACCGCTTTTCCATAGGGAACAAATTCCTTGAAATATCGCCCGCGCTTCTGGCGGGGGGCGCTTATTCTCAATTTGGGAATACTTCAACCAATGTCAATGGACTGAATTTTTTATTGAACCCCTCATTGACCGTTGGATTTTGGCTCGGCGATTTTATCGTATTGGGCCTGACGCTGGACTACCGCTATATGCCTATTGACCTTCCGGCCGGCCCATACTTTTCATCTGATTTGAACGCGCTTGTCAGCCTTTCTTTTGTCATAGGCCAAAAGGCGGAAAATCGGCGGAAGTCAAAAACCGAAGGGCTTTCCAGAGACCTGAACCAGGCGCTCTCGAGCAATAAAATTCAGGCCAGTTTTACCAAGGAAGGCGGCAATGAAATCAAACTAAATATCTCAGATGTCCTTTTTGAAGTCAATAGCGACGCCATTCACCCGGAATACATGGACACTTTAAAAACCATAGCGGCGATGGCGAAGAACTACCCTGAATTCCTTATTTTAATAGAAGGGCATTCGGATGATACAGGCGACGCCGGATATAACCGTGAGCTTTCAGAAAAACGCGCGAGGAATATAGCTTATGTTTTTATGGGTGCGGACATTCCCCCTGAAAAAATAACTTATAAGGGTCGGGGAAAGGACAAGCCCCTTGTCCCGAATACATCGGCAGAGAACCGCGCGAAAAACCGCCGGGTAGAAGTGAGGTTCATCTGGAAATAAATTGGCGTATCTTAGCGCGACTTAGCGGAAGACCGTTATCCGCTAATGCACGCGAAGAAACGCGAATGAAACGGCCGCGGAGGAACAACCCCCTGCCCCCCTTTGATAAGGGGGATTTTTGAACGCCCTTCGAGCAGTCCTCAGGACATTGCCCTTATCCCATCAGCCCCAATCCCTTATGCTTTTGAGCAATATCCTCCGCGAGTTTATCCAGCGCGGCGAATTCCGCTTCTTTTGGATAGCCTTTTGAAATGACCGGGCTCAAAATTTCTCCTTTGAAATTGGTCAAAATCGATTTTATCACGTCGGCGCTTTTTTCCGCCCAGCTATAGGAAGAGATCCAGGAAGCGAATTTTGTTTTTGGCCTGAGGGCATTCGCAATATACGCGGCGTTCACCACTACAGGGTGCAGGCCGACTAAAACCGTTGGGCCTCCCAGTATCACTGTAGCGGCATCCATAAGGGCCATAGCGATTTCTCCCAGGTCTGAAAGTGGAAGATTAAAATAATGGACAACAATCCCTTTCTCTTCCAGGGCATCCTTTAAATGCTCAGCCATTTTTCGCGTGCTGTCATGCATGGAGACATAGGCTAAAAGGACTTCGTTTTTTAGTTCTTCCGAAGACCATTCTTTATAAGCGTTTAAAATCTTTTCCGGCTTTGAGTGAATATATCCATGAGAAGGGCAGATCATATTGATTTTAAATTTGTCTAATTTTTGAATGTTATTGCGCACATTATTGCGGAATGGTGACATAATTTCCGCGAAATATCTTTTGGCCGGTTTATAAAAATGCTCTGAGTCCAGAAGATTCGAAGCCGCTACGTGCGATCCGAAAAAGTCACAGGAAAAAAGCACCCCGTCTTCTTTCAGATAGGTGCACATTGTTTCCGGCCAGTGAACCCAGGGCGTGAGCATAAACTCCAGTGTTTTGTCCCCCAGCGGCAATGTTTCTCCTTCTTTGATAATCAAGAGTCTTTCGTCCGTCACAAGGGCGAAATCTTTAAGCATTCCGGCGCATTTTTCATTGGTGACGAGTTTTGCTCCTGGATAGGCTTCCAGTACGAAAGGTATAGAGCCGGAGTGGTCCTGTTCCGCATGGTTCGCGATAATGTAATCAATCTTTTTAATCCCCAGCCTTTTTAGATTGCCGAAAAGCTGATCTCTCAAAGCGGGATCAACCGTGTCTATCAAAACGGTTTTCTCGCTTCCCTCTACAATATAGGAATTGTAGCTGGTTCCTTCCGGCAACGGAATCAGCTCGTCAAAAAGCCTTCTATCCGGGTGTTTTGCCCCTACTAAATATACTTTTTCCAACAGTTTTTTAACAGACATATTATTTTCTCTAGCTCTCTTTTCTTTTCGCGAGCTGATGGTCCAGCATAAAAATGCTTCCCTTTGAGTCGCCGATCATCTTCAATTGCTCTACTATTTGCAGAGTATTGGCTTCTTCCTCTACCTGTTCATCCACAAACCACTTCAGCATAGAATCCGCGGCGTAATCTTTCTCGCCCCGCGCGGCTTCAACCAGATTGTAAATCATTCCGGTCACTTTTTTTTCGTGCTCATAAGCGTCTTGAAAGGCTTCCAGCGGAGCCTTCCAGTCTATCTTTGGCGCGTCAATTGCCTGCAGTTTTACTTTGCCGCCTCTTTCAATAATGTGCTGGTAAAGCCTCATCGCATGCTGGTATTCTTCTTCCGCCTGAATTTTAAGCCACTGCGCAAAACCTTTAAAATTTTTGGATTCAAAATCCGCTGACATAGAAAGATAAAGAAATGACGAATAAAATTCAGCGTTTACCTGCTTGTTTAAAGCGTTTTCCATTTTTTCCCCGATCATCATATAGCTCCTTCAATTTACAATTATAACAAATTTAATAAAAAATCAAAATTTAGTCAAATTAAATCGTCTTTATTCACAATTTTTTCGCCGCTTTTCATCACATTTTGTAAAAGCTGATACCGGGAAGAGTCTCCCAATAGAATAGCCCCGACTAATTTACGCTCCTTTATAAAAATTCTTTTGAATGCGCCTTTATCCTGCCTGGTAAACACCTCGATTTCCGGCCCGCTTTCTATTTTGCCCAGACAGCCCAGGTCAATGCCGGCGACTTTAAGCTTTGTGGATGGGACACTGCCTTTGTATTCTGCTTTTTCTCCCGCGGCGTTCAGCCCCGCGCTGCTTCCCTGCTCTTTTCCCGCCATCCATAATCCGTAAATAATGCCATTGTGCTCCGCTATGTCACCGGCCGCGTAAATACCGGGAATATTGGTTTCCATATAATTGTTTATTTTGATTCCTTTATCCACTGCGATGCCGCTTCCTTCTGTGATCGATAGGCTGCTTCTGATTCCAGCGGAGAAAAGCACTATGTCCCCCGGTGCAAAAGAACCATCCTGAAAAAACGGATTTAATTTATCTCCTTCTTTTTTGATAGACAGGGTCTGTTTTCCCAGCAAAAACTTTATGCCTTTTTCTTCCAATAATTTTTGTAAAATCAAGCTCGCGTCTTGATCCAGCTGTCTGGGCAAAAGCCGATCGGAGACTTCGACTATGGTAGAACTCAGCCCCAGAGCGCCAAACGAATTGGCCGCTTCTATTCCGAGAAGCCCTCCGCCGATGACAATAGCGGACTTTTTCTCTTTCGAGTATTCCAGTATTGCTTTCGCGTCATCTATTGTCCTCAAAGTGAATACGCCCTCGTTTTTTGTCCCTTCGATGGGCGGGAGGAAAGAAGACGCCCCAGCGGCCAGGATGAGCCTGTCGTAGCTTTCTTTTGAGCCGTTATCTAAAATGACATTTTTGGAAGAAACATCTAGCTTTATGATTTTTGAAGACAAATGAAGTAAGACATTGTTTTTTTCATAAAAGTCTTTTTTCCGGATGGTAATCTGCTCCGCGGCGGTTTTTCCGGATAAAACCTCAATGACCCTGGGCCTGGAATAATGGTAATAAGCCTCCGTGCTGAACATAACGATTTGGCAGGAGGAGTCCTTGTTTCTGATGCTTTCCGCCGCGGATATGCCCGCGATGCCGTTTCCTATAATAACTATTTTCATAAATCATTCCCCTCTCCGTTCCATTTTCCCAGGCTTTTTCGCCCCACCCCGCTTTTGAAAAGGGGGGATTTTTACTTTACAAGTTTCAAGCCTGTTTTCTCAGTTTCTTGTGAATTGTCTTTCAAGACAAATTTCTCTAATAATGTATCTAAAGAAAGAGACTGTTTCTTGTTTTTTTCAGTGATGCGCTTCATTTCTTCCAGAGATTGGACAAGCTCTTCCAGATTTTCAATGTGCTTTTTGATGATGTCCTTATTTTCAATCGATAAATCCCTGGAAACTATTAAAGCCTGATTAAATTCATTGGCCGCCGATTTCTGTTCGCTCATGGCCAATTTAACTTCCTCTGTTATCTTTACCAGGTCTTGGGTTGCCTTCAATATTTCTTTGGCTCCGTCATTCTGTTCTCCCATAGCGACATTCAACTGTGAAATGATTTCCATGTTTTTCCGGGAAAAATCTGTAATTGTTTCCAGGTCCCCGCCGGCCACATCAGCAAGCTTGACCGAAGTGTCAATCCTGGTTACAATCGAGCTCACTACTTCGCCGATGTCGCGAGCGTTTTTATTGGTGTCTTCGGAAAGCCTCCTGATTTCGTCCGCGACAACGGCAAAGCCTTTTCCCGCTTCTCCGGCATGCGCCGCTTCTATTGCGGCGTTCATGGCGAGCAAATTTGTCTGTTTGGAGATGTTGGTAATAAGGCCCAGGAGCTTTAATATCTGCTGGGAATAATCCGCGACTTCGCGGATAGATTGGATAGAATCTTTTACGGCCTTGCTTCCCTCGCAGGAAACATTGTTCAGATTGGTCGAAATTTCGAGTGTTTTTCTGGACATAACAGCCGTGTTTTCTATGTTTCTGACCATTTCCTCTATAGAACCGGCGCTTTCTTCTACGGCGGATGCCTGTTTATCCATGCTGCTGGAAATACTGTCAATATTGCGGCCCATCTCTTCCAGGCTTGCGGTAGTTTCTTCTATCCCTGCTGTAGCGTCTTCCGTTTTAGAGTCTATCTGTGTAATGCCTTCGCGAATCAAAGCAAAATTTTTAGAGCTTTTTTCAAAAATATTCCTGGATTCTTCGCTGGATTCGCTGATATTTTTTGAAGCTTTTTCTACCTGAATGAGGTCCTTATTCAGTTTTTGAACAAACTGATTGAAACCCTTTGTCATCTCGCCGATTTCATCCCTTGATTCGATTTCAATTTGAACGGTCAGGTCAGATTTCTGAGAGCTGTCAGACATATTGTTCAATTTTGCCTGTACGAGGCCTGTAACTCTGGTAATAGAATTGGAGATGAAAAGGGAAATAAAAGTGGAAGTAAGGATCAGGCCAATCAGCGCAATGATAATAATAACGCGTATATTGTTCAAAAAAGAAGAATTGATTTCATCCATATAGGCACAGCTAGCGATGATCCAATCCATTTCCGGCAAGCAGGAAAACAAATATATTTTTAATTTACCTTTTGAGTTTAGATAATTGGAAGTCTGTTCTTCTGTTATAGATCCGCTTTTTAACCGGATCATTTCTTTATGCGCCTCATCACTGCGAATACTTCCTTCCAGGTTTGTGTCAGGATGGACAATCTGTTTTCCCCTTGAATCGAATATCTGCACAAAACCATTCTTGCCGACGGAAAAAGATAGAATCTTTTCCCGAAGGATTTTCAGTTCTGTTTGTTTTACTCCAACAAACACAGCTCCAATAAGGCTGCGGCTTCTTCTATCATAGATTGGCTTGTAGGCGGTAATGTACCAATCATTTACAACATAAGCCCTGCCTTTATACATTTCCTCTTTTACAATGGAAGCATAAACCGGTGATTCTTTTGGAATATAGGTGCCTATTGCCCTGATTCCATTTGTATTTTTTACGCTGGTAGATATTCTGAGCAGCCCATCCGGGATTAGCTGAAAAACAGTCACAGCTCCGCCTGTCATGTCGGCAACTTTATCCACCAGGTCTGTTTTTTGTGAGACCACCTTGTTTTCTATTAATATTAAAGGGATAACAATATCTTTTTTCTCTTTCGTAATTTGATTTTCTATAGTAAAAGCTGTTTTCCTGGACGGGTCTAATTCAGCTTTTTCCCCGACAAAATAATCCGCGACCTTGAGATTGTTGTCCACAGTGTTCTGCACAAGTTCATAGATAGCTCGGGCGGCATTAATCGCGCCTTTCTGAACATTTTCCATCTCGCTTTTGACCAGTGTATTAACGATGGAACTCAGGTTGTAATAAATCAGAATTGCGCCAATTAAAACTATGAGGGTAAGAATTGCGCCAAACCCAATCAGCAATTTTGCCCTTATTTTGAAATGATTAAACATAATATTATTATAATTGTTTGAGAAAAAATAACAAGATTAAAAAGGTTTTACATAAATCCCCCTGGCCCCTCAGGCTGTCGCTAAATTGAAAAATGTAGCCGCAAGCTTTAGCTTGCGCTTGATTTACGCGGGCTAAAGCCCGCGGTTACATCAGGATTATTGAAAACAGCTAATTTAGCGACAGCCTGCCCTGGATTCGGCAGGCTCACCACATCGCTTTAAAAAAGGGGGGGGAATCTAAATTTATATTGACTCAAAAAGGCTTTTGATATAAACTACTTGAAAACAGTATTCCTATATAGTCTTTGTAATTAATAGGAGAGAGTTTAAGAAATTTTAATGCAGCTCCCCTCGGGGGAGTTTTATCGGGAGGGGAAGGTGGATTTAAGAAAAGTAGAAAGGCCGGAACTGGTAGTGAATTTGCTCCGCAATCTGACGCGGCAGAAGCATGTGCCGATTTTAATCCATGATAAAGAAAAGCAAATAGAAGGGGAGATGTCTTTTCCTTACCGAAGGGGCGGCCTGCCTTTTATCAAAACAGAAGACACCCTTTTCGCGCCTTCCGTCGGCGAAAATCTCAAAATCAGTTTATTTTACCGGGAAAATCTCTTTTTGTTTGAGTCTTACGTGACGGAAAAAGCTGAAAACGGCTTTGTGGTTCAAAAGCCCATGGAATTTTTTATGTCATTCAGGCGGGCGGCCTGCCGCTATAAATTGGGAGCGAAGGAGCGGGCATCGATCCGCCTTTCGTCTTCGGATCAAGAAAACGCTATCCTGGATATCAGCGCCCATGGGGTGTCTTTTGTCACGAATGATTTGAATTTGAAGGAAGGAATGGCCCTGCAGAATTTTGTCATTAATATTGAGGGCGGGCCCACTTTTTCGGCGGAAGGCACGGTCAAAACTATCCGCCAAAATCCGGACGGCACGCTCGCGGCAGGGCTTTTTTTCTCAGAAATGGAATGGCTTAAATCCAGAGAGTTTTTTTCTTATTTGTTTGAGAAAAATTTCCCCTACCTGAAACTTCTGACAGATTTTTCTTTTGAAGAAATGGCAAAACTTTATGAAGAGTCAAAATACAGCGATATTTTAGCGGAAGAGGGCGCCAGCCAGGACAGCTTTTTTCTACCCCTTTTGAGGGCATTGGAAAAATTTAGGGGAAATTTCCGGCTGGCTTCCAGCGTTGTTTACCATAAAAACGGCAAATACCTGACTATAGGCGCGTCATTTTGTATATACAACCGGACTTTTCTGGGAGTGCCGCTGGCCGCTTCTTTGC
>JAGVOW010000093.1 GCA_020052515.1 Brevinematales bacterium
TTAATAATTCTAATGTAGCCGCGGGCTTTAGCCCGCGTAAATTAAGCGCAAGCTAAAGCTTGCGGCTACATTTTTCAATTTAGCGACAACCTGCGGGGGGATGAGGCGGAGGAGTAAAAGATGACAACTTTATTTATCTTTATCGTTATGACAGGCCTTGGCCTGACATTTGGGCTAATGCTCGCAATTGCCAACAATAAACTGGCAGTCGAGGTCGATCCGCGGATTTATGAAGTGGATGATATTTTGCCCAAGGGGCAATGCGGTGCCTGCGGCTTCGCGGGGTGTCTGGGGTACGCGGACGCGGTTGTAAAAAATCCGGATGTGCCGGTTAATCTTTGTGCGCCTGGAAAAGAAGAGGTCGCGAGAAAAATCGCCACGATTACGGGTAAAGCCCAGTCTTCTATTGAAAAAAAAGTGGCCAGCATCAAATGCGCGGGAACTTTGGACAAAGCTGTGCGGAATTTTGAGTATGTGGGCATCCAGGGGTGTGTTTCCGCAAATCTTCTGCAGGGTGGAAGCAAGGTCTGCAAATACGGGTGCCTTGGATATGGCACCTGCGTCAAAGCTTGCCCTTTTCATGCGATGAGAATGAGCCCGGAAGGCCTTCCGCTGATCAATCCAGAAAAGTGCACCGGCTGCGGCAAGTGCGTTTCCGCATGCCCTAGGCACATTATAGAATTGATTGATCCTGAATCAATGGTGCGCGTGAATTGCAGTTCTTTTGATAAGCCATCTGTTTCGAGGCAGGTTTGTCAGGTCAGCTGTATCGGTTGCGCTCAGTGTGCGAAACAATGCTCCCATCAGGCTATAAAGATTGAAAACAATCTTGCTATTATTGATAAAACAATCTGCATTGAAGAATGTTACGATCCGGTCTGCCTTTCAAAATGCCCCACAAAAGCGATCAGGCCACTGATATTCGGGCTTTTACCCGGGACAGAAAATGAAAACAGCGACAATTTTATCTACAAGGGATACGAGCAAAGCGGGATCTATTATTTTTAAGTCACAGAATTCACAGAAACGCACGGAAATAGCTGATCGCTTTTCACAAGGCACTTTTTCTGTTTATTTTGTGCCATTCTGTGGGCCGTTTCTCTTGTTTCTATTTCCACCAGATCGATTGGGCCGAATAAAGCGTAAAATTGGTTTCTATAATATAATAGACTGGAATCCCGTGTTTATCGGCATAGGCAATTCCGGCTTCCGGTCCCATCAGAAAAAAGGTACAGGAATAGCCATCCGGGTTTTCAGGATAAGGCCGGATGATGCTTACGCTCAGCACCGGGCTTTTCAGCGGATAGCCGGTTTGAGGGTCCATAATGTGAGAATAACGTGCTTTGTTTGTAATGAGAAATTGTTCGTAATCGCCTGAGGTAGCGATCGAAAAATCGGGGCTCATTTCAATGCTGGTATAAATGCCTTCTTTACGGGGATGCCGGACGCCGATATTCCATTTTGACTGATCGGGCTTACTGCCGAAAATGCCCAAATTGCCTCCCGCGTCAACAATCCCGGCAGGCACATTTTTCGATTTCAGAAAACCGATCATTTTATTGACGGCGTAGCCTTTCAAAATGCCGCCCAGGTCAATTTTAGCGCCGTTTAAAAGCTGGATTGAATTGGAAGAAAGGATGATGTTTTGATAGCTGACACTTTTAAGCGCGGCGGAAATTTCATTGGAAGAGGGGATTTGCTGCCGGCTTCTGTAAAACCCCCAGATTTTCATAAGCGGGTAGACGGTGATATCAAACTTACCGCCGCTTATTTCTGAAAGTTCCTGGGCTTTTTTCAGGATGGAGTAAGTTTCGGAGTCGATGTTTATTTTGCCTTTTCTGTTCAATTGTGCGACTAAGGAATTGCTCAAAGTGGTGCTGTATTTATTCTCCAATTCGCGGCAGATTTTAAATGCCTGGTTTGCCAAACTTTTTGCTTTCTGTCCGCTTGGCGTCGAATAAAGCGTGATTTTATAGGTCGTGTGCATCAAGTATTCGCTGAATTCGTAGCGTTTTAATTTACTGCTTTCACATCCGGTAGCAAGAAAAGCTGTAATTAAATATAAAACCGCTAGAATAGATCGCATCATTAAGCCGCCCTGTCCCGATCATAAATAATAGCACCGTATTTTTTAATACTTTCTAAGAACTCGCTTTGATTGTCTTTAGAAACAATTAGATTCGGTTCAATCTTATCATCAATTTCAGCGGATAACAGAAATAGCTTGCTGTTCACTTTAAGCCAATTATCCTTGAGAACATCCACTACAACTGCGACATCAATGTCACTATTTGGTCTCTGCAGTCCTTTGACATAAGAGCCATAGAGTATAATCATTTTAACAGGTAAAAAGGCGTTTACTTTATCAGCAAAAAGTTTTACTTCATCATATATTTTCTGATCCATGTCAAGAACTCCTCTGTTTTATTCATAATGCCGGTAAATCAGCTTGCGAAAGATTAGACAATATCGTGTCTTCATCATCCGGGTATCTTCCTTTTAGATTGAGGGGAATGAGAGAAGCTATAAATTCCTTTTGCTCCTGTGATAGCAAATCAAATAAGGCAGTGTCTTTGGTCAGTTTTAGTAGATTGTGAGTATAAGGCGGTTCTACTTGTAATTTATACCAGTGATAAGCTTTTAAAGATTTTTCAACAACCAAATGGCAGAAAAAAGACATTTGTAAATAACTCTTATTATCAATCAGAGCTTTTGATGCGCTTAAATCACTTTCGGCGCTTTTTAGCCAATAAGATATTTTTTCTTCACAATGCATAGATATAATTTATCATTTTTCTGGTAAAAAAGCAAATAAAAAAAGTGCCTTTAGCAAGAAATGGGAATATTTAGACAAATCCTGAAATTTCGGCTATCATACAATGACGTAAGAAAACACACCTCACCCTCTCTTTTTTAAGGAGAGAGTCTGAGTTCAGGAGCGTAAATTTGTTTTTACCAACCACACCAGAAGAATGTAGAAAATTAGGCTGGAATAGGCTGGACATTATTATTGTTACAGGCGACGCATATATTGACAGCCCTTATATTGGCGCGGCGGTTATCGGGAAAGTCTTGCTGGATGCGGGGTATAGGGTAGGGATCATTGCCCAGCCGGTTATTCAAAAGATGGATGATATGATGAGGCTGGGTGAACCTGAGCTCTTTTGGGGCGTAACCGCGGGTTCAGTGGATTCGATGGTCGCCAATTATACCGCTTTGAAGAAAAAAAGAAGGCAGGATGACTTTACGCCCGGCGGCGAAAACAGCAGGCGTCCGGACAGAGCCAGTATGGCCTATACCAATCTTATCCGGCGCTGTTTCAAGAATACAGTCCCTATTGTCCTGGGAGGACTGGAGGCAAGCCTCAGGCGAATTGCCCATTATGACTACTGGGATGATAAGGTGAGAAAATCCATCCTTTTTGACGCGAAAGCGGATATCCTGGTTTATGGAATGGGGGAAAAAGCGGTTCTCGAATTGGCCCAAAAATTAAAGAACAAAGGGGATTTTAGAGACATTCGCGGGCTTTGTTATATCGAGCGGGAAAATGAATTGTTGAACAAAAAGGATTATATTACTTTGCCTTCTTTTGAAGAAGCAAGCGAAAACAAGGATAAATTTATAGAAATGTTTCACCTCTTTTATCAGAATAATGAAGCATTTTCCGCGAAGGGTCTGATTCAAAAGCACTTAGACCGGTTTTTAGTTCAAAATCCACCGGCAATTCCATTATCCCCAAAAGAAATCGATGAGATTTATTTGCTCTCTTATGAGAGAGACGCGCATCCTTACTATAAAAAGCAGGGGGAAATCCGCGCCCTGGAGACCAGCGTTTTTTCGCTCACCACGCACCGCGGCTGTTTTGGAGAGTGCAATTTTTGTTCTATAGCGGTGCATCAGGGCAGAAGGATCATCAGCAGAAGTGAAGATTCTATTTTGAAGGAAGCCCGCGGAATGATAAAACACCCGTTATTCAAGGGCATTATTTTTGATGTGGGAGGGCCCACCGCGAATATGTTTGGAATGAGCTGTACTCTTCACAAAAACGGCAGGGTTTGTCTGGAAAAGAGATGCGTTTATCCAAAAGTGTGCGGCAATCTGCAGGCAAGCCACCAGAAGCAAATAGGGCTTCTTCAGAAATTGAGAGGCTTGAAACTTCCAAATGAAAAGCCGGTCAGGGTTTTTGTGGCTTCCGGGGTTCGTTATGACCTGCTCCAATCGGATAAAGAATGCGGCATGAAGTACCTAAAGGAATTGGTGCAGTTTCATGTCTCAGGCCAGATGAAGATTGCTCCTGAGCATAGTGAGGGAAGCGTTTTACAAAGAATGGGGAAATCGGGCCGAAAAGAGCTTACAGGATTTAAAGATGAATTTTACCGGCAAAATCTCGCGGCAGGAAAAAAGCAGTTCCTGACTTATTACTTTATCGCGGCTCATCCAGGCTGTACTGTTAAAGATATGGAGAAACTCAAAGATTTTACCCGGAAAGAACTTCATTTGAATCCGGAGCAAATCCAGATTTTTACACCGACTCCATCGACATATTCGACGCTGATGTATTATACTGAGAAAGACCCGTTTACCGGAGAGAGTATTTTTGTGGAGAAAACGCACAAGGGAAAAGAAGAACAGAAATCGTTAGTGATCAATTCTAAGGTTGTTTAAAAGGTGACAGTGAGCTTGTCGAACTGCCTAAATGTGTATTATGTAGCCGCGGGCTTTAGCCTGCGTAAATTAAGCGCAAGCTAAAGCTTACGGTTACATAAAATTCGCAGGGGCCAAGAGAATCTAAGGGCTTCCGAGATTGTTTTCTTCCAGCTCCAGAAAATTTGTTCCCACGAAAGGCTCTTCTCTGCTGAAAAGGCTGTGAAAGTGCATTAAATTGTTCGTGTAGTTTTCGTCTACCGGGCGGAAAGAATAGTAATATTTTTTGGATTTTATTTCAACGGGGTTTCCTTCATCACCAAAAAACTTTGTCGGGATACTTTGTTTGCCTTCAAAAATCGGTTTACAAACCATAAAATGAAGATGAGGGCCTCTCGACCAGCCTGTATTTCCGCTGTAGCCTATGACCTGTCCGGCTTTTACATGATCGCCTGATTTTACTAAAGACCCATCTTTCTTCAAATGTACATAATGAGCGGTTGTCCCGTCATTGTGGTAAACAAGGATATAATTTGCGTATGGGCGGTATCTCCTTCTGTTGCCTCCCTTAGATGAGTCGACTTTCACATCGATTACAATGCCGTCCCGCGACGCGCAGATGGGGTTGCCTATTTTCATTCCAAAGTCAATGGAGTATTTTGTCCACCCTTTATGAGAAAAACGGGTATTGTAGCCTTGATTGACTTTACGTAAAGATCCCTGGACGTAAGGGAAAATGTAAAGATAATTTGTGTCCGGGGCAATTTCCGGATTTCCGATAAACCGGTCAAAAGAAAATTTCAAATTTGTCCCGATATCCTTATCAGAGGTTACGGTAAAAAGGTATTTCTCCTTCTCCAGCGGCTGGATAATAGTGTAATAAGGATTGTTCGTCGAAAATTGCAGGTTATTTTCCTGTGTCGCTACACTTACCGTGAGCTGATAAGGGCAGTAATTAGAGTTATCAGCGTAAAAGTCGTACCTCTGACTGTTGATTTGTTTATAGAAAACCTGTACGTATTCATTTCTGGAAAAGCCGCTCTGGCTGAAAGCAAAAACAATGAATGCTAAAAATCCCCATTTAAGACAGAAAAGTTTCATTTTTTATTCCTTAAAAGCAATATGATATAAGTATCGAAATATTCTAAAGCAAGTTAAGGAAAATTTCTACTTTTTAGTTTTGGGCAGGCCCTATTATTTCTCCTTTTGCCTTTTTTTCACTTTTATTATACAATGATAAGGCTTTTCCTATGTACAAAGGAGATTTGTCATGAATATTCTTCTCACCAATGATGACGGTTATACTTCCAATGGGCTTCAATTGCTCAAACAAAAGCTTTCTCGGGAACATTCAGTTTTTATGTGCGCTCCCCTGAGGCAGATGAGTGCGACAGGCCATGCCATAACCCTTTTTAAGCCTATGGAAATAAGAGAAATAAACAGAAGTGAGTATACTCTGGATGGAACCCCAGCGGATTGTGTGAAGATCGCGCTTTATCACCTCTTCCCGAAAATTTCTTTTGATATGGTTATCTCCGGTATTAATCATGGGCCGAATATGGGGGAAGATATTTTTTATTCCGGAACTGTCGCGGGAGCGCGGGAAGCTGTTATGAACAAAGTTTTCGCGATCGCGGCATCTGTTGACTGCTGGACGGAACAAATCCGGTTTGATTTTGCATCGGACTTTATTGTGGAAATGCTGGATAAAATAGATAACAGCATTTTAAGCGAAGCGATCCTTTTAAATGTAAATTTTCCTAATAACCCAAAGCCAAAAGGCGTGCAGATAACCGATCTGGGCAAGCGGGTTTATAAAGATTTTATACAGGTTTCCTTTGAAGAAAAAGAGGGCAGGAAATACGTGACTATCGCCGGCGATGATCCCTCGTTTAAAGACTGCGAGGGTTCTGATTTGAATAAGGTACATGAGGGATATGTTTCTATTACTCCTCTGGCCAACGAGGTTTTTGAAAGCGGAGTCAGGGAAAAAATCCGCTGTCTGGAAAATGAAAAGTGGGCGTGTCTGGCGTAACTTATTAAAACCAAAAAGCCCTTGCGAAATTAGAGATTTGTGGTAGAATAATAAGCGCCGCCTCATCCCCCGGCCCCTTCTCCATTGCGACGGAGAAGGGGAGGATTGAGGGTTTTGTTGGTAGGAATGAGTATGAATTATACTGATAA
>JAGVOW010000102.1 GCA_020052515.1 Brevinematales bacterium
ATGGGAAATACTCCCGTGGAAGGTATGGGAAAAACTCTTATTGAAGGGGTGGAAAATTACCCGAGTACAGATATGGGAAAAACTCTTGACATTTCCACGCAGCAAAAGCCGTGACAAAGCAAAATGTGGGCGAAGCCCTGAGCACCGCCCGGAGCCGCGCGAGGACGGAGCGGAACGTATAGCCGCTGTTGTGCGATGCCGATTCCCGATTTGCATATTATACAAAGAGATAAACGTTTATAAAAAATTATGTTTGATTCATATTCCGGCGCGCCGTCGTTCCCCGCCGTAGCACAGGACGTGCGAAGGCGGATTTATTCAAAATTAAAATTAATATCTACCATTTCATCGTTAACAATATTGTTGATAACTTTATTTAATCTTTCTTTTAAATATTCAGCTGTCTTATCAAGTTCATAAATACCTGCAATTTCATTATATTTGTTATCAAAATTTACAAAATTCTCAATATTGCACTGACTTGTATTATATTCAATACCTGGATGGTGATATAAATTTGCTATATCTTTTTGTTTTTCAGAAGGGAATTCTGGAAATGGAATATAGTCCCAGTATTTTTGAGCTAAACTACCTCCGTTACCACCAACAGCAAATAGATCAATTAAACCTTTTGATCGTAAAAAGTCTAAACAACATTTTATAAAAATAGATAATGTTAAATTATTATTTTTTTGTTGAATAGTTATACCATGTATATTAGTAATTGTTTTTATTTCCTCATTAATAATTACAATCGAACGACCTTTTTCAAAACCTTCTGCTCCAAATATTAAATCTCCCCTTTTCAAGGTTTTCAATTGCTTCGCATTACCTAAATATTCAATAGTATCTACCGTTCCATATTTAGATAAGAAATTAGGAAGCATTAAAGTATAAAACCTTGGATGTTTTTCTGTAACATATAAACTAACCCCTATATTTGAAATCTGTAGGTTTTGACCTCTCGAAAGTGAAAATCCAAAGTCAAATATTGTCCTGTAACCATTTTTATAATTTTTTATCAGAAAATTTATTTCTTTAAATTCTTTTCTATATAAATTAGTATCTAACCGTTCTATTGTCATTATTTCATTTATTGAAGGATAATTAAAGTTTAATTCACCTTCTTTTTGATTTGTATTCAGCTCATTTTCAATACTTTTTATTATAGCTTGATGACGATCCTTAATTAAATTCTCCTTAATTATAATAGCTTTCATTAGTTCTTCAATATAATTAATTACCAATTCTTTGTTTTTATTAGGAATTGGAATTTTACAATCAAGAAATAATGTTTTAGCATGACGAATAGTTGCACCTTTTGGAACCATATAATCAATTTGTTCCCTAAAAATTTGATGTTTGAGAAATGCCAACAAGTAATACTTATTTTTAGTTATTGGTAATTTGTATAAAGCACCAGATAACATAAAATTTGGGTAGTTTTTTTCTAAGATTACAACTTCACCAATGTTACTATCTTTAGATATTATCAAATCACCTTCTTTCAAATTGGACTTTTGGAAAGACTTGGGCATTATAGGTAAAGCACTTTCTGAAGTAATATCTAATAAATAAGAATGAGATTGCAACGCTTTTGTTCGTAGGAAATAATACGGAGATTTATCAATATAATTAATTGAACCAATTTCAATACCTAAATCCGAACGTTTTAATGGACGATCTAAAAAATCTTTTACATAAAGAAAACTTTTATTTGTTATGACAAGACTCATGTATTGAGATGAAGAAAGAGAATAACCTTTAGCATTAATTTCATTGATTGAAATGGAATCGGGTGTTTTCACATATTTATTTTTCATAATTAATTACCATTTATAAATATATCTTGTAAAGTCTTTTCTTGACTAACACACCAGGTTTTAAAGTTAGTTACAGTATCAGTAAATTCCTCATCTAACATAACATTGCCTTCAGAATCAATCACTGTTTCAAAAGTATCGTAGTTAATTTTATATATTGGTTCAAAATATTTTACACGCTTTTTAGTTTTTACTTCATATCCTACTTTTTTTATTTCCTTAAAGAAGACTTCATAATTTTGATCTTTTAATTTTTTTAATTCACTATCTTTTGGTTTATAAGCAACAATAATAGATGTGTTTACACCTGTTTCAGCAAAAACATTTGCGGGTAAGTCAAAAATGGCAACAATGCGCATTTTATCTATCAACCATTTTCTTGTTTCTTTATGAGTATCTATAGATGCAATTGAATTTGATAATACTATACCGATTCTTCCATTATCTTTTAACAGACGATACGCATTTTCAAGAAAAACAACGCCTAAATCTATTTTTTTTCCACCGTATTTTTCCCACAATTCATAACAGGAAATCAATTCTTTTTCTTTTACATCTTTAGGTTCAAAAGCTCTATCATCACCAAAAGGTGGGTTTGTGAGAACAACATCAAATTTCTTTAATTTTGTTTGATCTTTCCAATTATCCCAATTTCCATTCTTATGTAACTTTGGATCAATTTCTATAAGATTATCGCGATCATCGAATTTCCAAACAATTGACCCTTTATCAGGTTTAAATTTTAAAACAGCGTTACCATCGCCGTTTAGTAACATATTTAATTGTGCTAACATGACCATTTGTTCGTCATTATCCAGTCCATATATATTTTTATCTTGTAGCGAAGAATTTGAATTAACATAGGAAACAGATAGAAAGTCTGCAATTCCAGCTGTTGGGTCAATAATTTTTTCTTCATTTCGGGGATTCACAATTTGTACCAAGAAATCTATCAATGGTATTGGGGTTAAAAATTGCCCTTTTTCTGCTTTAGAGAATTCGCTTGCAAATTTATGAAATACGATTTGATATAAATCTGTCTTATGTGATTTTACAAAGCTATAGTCTTGAAATTGCTCAACAACCTCAGCAATTATTCTGATATGATCTTCTTTTTTCCAATTGATTGTCTCAGTGTCTTCTCGTTTTAAGATAAACTGATACTCTTGAGATGCTTCGTTATAAAGTAATCTCATTCGTTCTATAAAGGATTGAACATTTTCATCGGATAAATTAACATAATTCTTTTCTTTTGATGTAACATAAAATAATAAATCCAGATGCTCTTTTTCTTTATCCGTTTTATACCAATCTAGGAATGATTTGATTCTGGCACTTCTTTTTTCGTCAAATATTTTTAATGCCACAATTTGTATTAATATTTCATAACCTCTTTGGTTTTTTAAACTAACTTTATCCATTGTTCTTAATATATTTGAAATGCCATCTGTCAGTTGTGTACTATACACACCACTAATAATTTCTAAATCATCAATTTTTCTCTTAGTTCTATCAATCTTGGTATTATATATTTTATGAATTAATTGATCAAAAGATGGAATCTTATAATAAGCATCAGTCAAGTGCAATTGAATCTCTTTAGTTGTACTTAGTTCTTTTTTTAAATTAAAAGCTTCGTCCAAACGTAAGAAATAGTTGCCTATCTTTTTAAATAAATAAAGACGCTCTGTATCATAGAGAATGCCTAAACAAAACTCTGTTTCACTTTCTTTAAGAGCAGGCTTGAGTTGTTGGTTCCAAATTGTTTCAATATCTTTACTGTTTTCCTTTTTAAATTCAATAACGACTATTAAATGTTTCCTTAGCCAATCTAGTGCTGATTGATCTTTATTATTATGATAATCACTATAATATTTAAACCAATCTGTTGTATCGAATATAGCCGCATCAAATTTTATCGGTGCAGATGATTTATTACCTTTTGGGAAGTGAATTTCTGTGCCAATATAATCTTTTATATATAAACCTGAATTTACAAGTGAGTATAAAAACTGCCACTTATAATATTCTTCATTTTGTTTACCAGCTTTATTTTTAATTATAGCTGTTTTAGATAGAGTTAGATGTTCAGGTAAAAAACAATCAAATTTAGTTTGATTAGAAAATCTATCATCAAATATTAGTTTGTTTTCTGCAAAGTTATTTATCACTATTTTCCTCCAACCTTTCGTTGCCCGCCAGGACGGCGGGCAATCCCGGCGCGCCTTAATTATAACAGATATTTTGAATTTATCATAGATTCAATTCAATCACAATTTATACAATTTGAACTAAATAAATGTTTTAATCAAAAGCCGCAAATCGGGAATCGGTTTCGCACAACTACTAATAGACGAACTTCGTATATTACCCTAAAAATCCGGGGATATCCGTACTTCGTATATCACTCCACCAGTTACGGCAAAAGCGAACTATTGCCCTGACGGATATATTTTATCCTCAAATCAAGAATAAATCAAAAATTTCTTCCGTCATTATTCTCTCTAAAGGTATTGTGGCAAATCAATAACGTAAGCGAATCATTCCTTTTCGAAAGCGAGCTGGACCGCCTCACCCCCGCCGCTAACGCGGAAAACCCCTCTCCAAATTTGGAGAGGGGGACGGGGGGTGAGGCGTCACTATATCACTGCCTTACCGGCGAGGTGTTCCTCCAAAGTATTCATCGATAGCCGCAAATGCCGTTTGAACCATAAATTCCAACTCTTTTTTCCCTACCACATAAGGAGGCATAAAGTAAAGTACATTGCCCAGAGGGCGAAGCAGCAAGCCTTTCTGCAGGGCAATACGGCAGATAGAGTAGCCGACACGGTGCTTCCAATCGAATGGTTTTTTAGTTTTTTGATCCTCGACCAGTTCTATCGCTCCGACCATGCCGAGTTGGCGGTATTCTCCGATATAAGGATGCCCTTTTGATCGTTCCTCTGTGAGTTCCTTCATACAGGCTGATTTTATCCTGTTTTTTTCTAAAACATTTTCTTCCTCAAAAATAGAAAGAGATTCGCAGGCAACCCTGCAGGACAGGGGATTGCCGCTATAGCTATGGCTGTGAAGAAAGGCTTTTTCTTCGGCATAGTCGCTGTAAAAGGCTTGATAGATTTCCTCAGCGGCTAATGTCAGGGATAACGGCATATAGCCCGCTGTAAGGCCTTTGGAAAGGCACATAATATCAGGGCTGATATTGGCCTGTTCGCAGGCAAAGAGTGTTCCTGTTCTGCCGAATCCTACCGCGATTTCATCCGCGATCAGATGAATGTGATAAGCGGTGCAAAATTCCCTTAATTTCTTCAGATAAATCGCGGGGTAAATTTTCATTCCTGCTGCAGCCTGAATGAGCGGTTCAATAATGATGCCGCAAACTTCTTTGTGTTGGGGAACCAGGGTTTTTTCTAATTTTTCAAAGCATTCAGCCTGGCAGGTGTTTCGTTCTTTGCCGTATGGACAGCGGAAGCAGTCCGGCCCGCTTACCTTGATCGTATTCAAAAGAAGCGGTTTATATATTTTGCTGTAAAGATCAATGTCTCCAACCGATAGCGCTCCCAGGGTTTCTCCATGGTAAGCGTCTGAAAGCGCCGCAAAACGTGTTTTCTGCGGGTTGCCGGTTTGCTGGTGGTACTGAAAGCTCATTTTGAGCGCGACTTCCACTGCCGATGAACCATTGTCGGCAAAAAAGGCTTTGGTAAGGCCTGGGGGGGCGAGTTTAATAATCCGCTCGGCCAATTCAATCGCGGGCTCGTGGCTGAAATTGGCAAAGATCACATGCTCCAGTCTGGATGCCTGATCCCGCAAAGCCTTATTAATGCGGGGATTTGAGTGGCCAAAAAGATTGACCCACCAGGAGGAAACAGCGTCCAGGTAACGCTTGCCTTCGATATCAAAAAGATACGGGCCTTTTCCCCTTTTAATCACAATCGAAGGGAAATCCTCGTAGTCTTTCATCTGGGAACATGGATGCCAGATGTACTGGAGGTCTTTTTGCTGTAAGGAGCTCATAACCTTTTTCCTTTATATTCAAGCCTATTTATCTGCAAATTCGTAAACACCTTTCCATTCTTTGAGCTGGTTGTTTGCTTGAAGTTCTATTAGCTTTCTGCAGCGCTTTATGTAAAAATTTATCAGCGGATCAACGCATAATTCCGGGTGATAAGTATGGGAAGGCAAATTCCGCAGAAGAGTTTCGTATATCGACAAGGAACCCGAAAACATTGATTTTTCATAATACTCATAAGCTTTTTGCAAATCGCCGGCTATTTGCTTTTTGATGTCAATATACTTTTTGCCCTCGAAGTCATATACTTCATATAAGCGAATAGGGGTTGTTTTTCCCTTTGCCAGCACTTTGTCGATAAAACGGATACAATATTGTTTTTTTAGATTCAGCAGTAATGCCTCTGATATTATAATGGAAACTCCATAATGTTTTGTCAGCGATTCAAGGCGGCTGGCCGAATTGACAATGTCGCCGATAACGGTGTAATCCATTTTTGATATGGAGCCGATATTGCCCAGGACTACTTCGCCATAGTTTATACCGATGCCGTTGTTGAGCTGCATGGGTAAGTTGTTAGCCTGGTTGAAGATATTCAATTGCCTGCGCATAGCGATCGCCGCTTCTACTGAATTGTCCGGCGAATCAAATATGGCCATAATACAGTCGCCTATCAGCTTGTCAATTTCCCCATTGTTTTCAGCGATAAACCGGTTCATTTCATCGAAGTACTTGTTCAGAATATTGACAGTTTGAAATGGATCCAGGCCTTCCGACAGAGTTGTGAAATTTCGAATATCCGAGAATAAAACCGAAATATCTTTGGCTTTAGGCTGAAAAGAAGTTGGATCTTCGCCTTTTTTTATGTGCTCAACAATAGACGTTCTGGTATAAATTTCCGTAATTTTCAAACGGTGTTCAGCTTCTTTATATTGAATTTCAAGGTCTTTTGAGAACTTTATCAGGTCCAGGTGGTTTTTCTGCTCTTCCTTTAAAAAATGAAAAAATAAGTAACCGATATAAATAAAAAAGACAAAGACGCCCACCATAGGATAATTAGAAAGGCCGTGAGAAGTAAAATTGTCGTTAATACCGGCTAAAACGCCCATAGAAAATACCGAGAAACAGATAATTTTGTCCTTTATTTTTTTCAGCATAATAAAACTGAAAAAAATGGAGAAAATGAACATGATAACCATTGAAATGGCAAAGAGGTTATAAAAAAGCCCTCCTGTGGGAAAGCAATAATGAAAACGAATTCCCATATGGATTATGTCTATAAAACGAACCGGCAAGGAGGTAAAAATATTGAACGGAAGCGTTAAGAAAACGGCGGCGGAAAAAAACAGGTATACTTTTGGGATAATCCTGTATCTGGGTAAAAAGATGTCGTACATGCTGTAGAGCCAGAAGGGAATCGTAATAATCAGTCCCGCGTGCCGTATTTTATGAATGATAAGCGCGGTCGGAGCGTCGGCCGTAATGGAAAGAAGGAATTCAGAAAAAGAAAAGAGAAAGCCGCCAAAAGCGGCAAGCGTGAAAAAGAGGTGGACATCTACTTTCTTAAATACCGCTAAAGTCCGGGATAAATAATAAATAGAAAAAATAAAAAGAATAGTATAAACAACCGTGAGGATAATTTGATAGGCCCCCATAAATCCCCCTGGAAACCACTTCTGTTACATATTATAAAATAAAAAAGGAAGAAGTCAATGCAGCCAAGGTTAATCAACCACGCCTTTAATGATTCTTCAAAACCGCTTCCATCAGACGGATGAGGATTTGATGGTCTTCAAGGGGAAGAAAATGGTCCGTTAAGAGAATGGCCTGGCCGAAATCTTTGTCATCAAAATCAAAGATAAGTTTTTCGCCTGTTGAAAGAGCATGAACGGAAATATTGAAAACTTCGGAGAGTTTAATCATTTTATCAAGCGAAGGCACTGATTTTTTTTCATAGTGTGCTATTTGACCTTGAGTGACATTTAATATACCTGCCATCTCTTTCTGAGAAATATTGTTTTTTTCTCTTAACCATGTGAAGTTTAATTGAAAAGTGCTGTTAAGCTGGATTTTGATGTCCTGTTTAATATCTTTAGAATTAAAACCCTGAGGAAAAAATGAACGTGCTGTTGCGGTTATTCGATTTCTTTCATCTGGCTGACAGATTGATTCACATTTTTTAGCGAGATTAAGCAATTTTAAGTTTTTAGGATAACCAGTTTGATCCCATAAAATTAAAAAATCCAAAGAAATTTGAAAATATTGTGAAATATTTATCAAGACATTTAAAGATGGTACAATGTTCCTTGCTTCATAATTTCTGGCTGTTTTAAAATTTATACCTGAATCCGAGGTCAATTTATTTAAGCTGACACCTGCATAAGCTCGTAATTTCTTAATATTCAGGCCAATTGAAAAAATATTTTCGTTATGTATTGACAAAACTCCCCCGTTATATTATAATAATGAATATACATGTATCATATTAATAATATACTCTGATTATTAGACTCGTACATTTCTAAAAAAACGCATGCGCCCTCGCAATTTAAAAACCCTGGGGAGGGAAATGAAAAAAGCGAAGCGCGCACTAAAATCGGGATGTCCCGGATTGTGTTTACGCGATCCGGGATACATCCCATATTCTAGCTTATTGCCTGGAAAAACTCAAAAAAGTACCGGGGTTTCTATCTCAAATTCGCGTATTTACCACCGAGCGCCAAGAACGCTCCGTTCCTTCTTGGTGTCCTTCGTGGTGAATCAAGTATTCATGTTTTTAAAACGACATAAACGCAATGATAACTCGCTTTTATTTTTCCCTCTTCCTTAAATTCTTGATCGTATATTTTCATAGCTTCCTTCAAGAGTAAAATATTCTGTGAGGCAACATTATTCCCAGCGCCGATTTTCTTGATCGCGCGCAGAAAATCCAATGCGGAGCCATAATATTCTGTTTCGATGCTTTCCTCAACGCGGATTCGCGATTCCGGGAACAAACTTTTAAAGTCTTCCTGAAGGGGAAAAGATTCTATCGCCAGAAGCGGTTTTTTCAGTCCAAGCCTATCCGCGGCTTTTTTGTAGGAAAATCTTAGCTCTGGAAAGGTTTGCCTTCCAAAAACAGAGAAGGCTAAAACTCCTCCAGTGCTTAATGCGGAATATAGTTTTGTCAGGGTTTGAGAAAGGTTGTTCAGCCACTGAAAAGCGGCATTGGAAACAATAAGGCCATATTTTTTTTTAAGAGGAATTTCCTCAATATCGCCGCAAACGAGCTGAAGATTATCCAGCTTGAATTTATTCCGGCAAACTTCGAGCATTTTGGGTGCGAGGTCAACCGCCGTTATAGAAGAAGCAGGGTAATTTTTGATCAGGTCCAGAAGCATAAAACCGGTGCCGCATCCAATGTCCAGAATATTTTTTTCGTTAAGAGAGAGATTTTCTTCTGGTTTTGTAAGAGCCGAAAGTCTCTCGGCCATTTTTTTCTGTATTTTCGCGTAGCGGTCATAATACAAAGCCCCGTGGTTGAAATGATCCCTGACTAAATTCTTATTGATCATAACTTTTTTCCAGATTCCAGAATTGTTTGAAAGAGGCGAGAAAAGGTTCTACCTGGGTCAAAAAAGGCATGTGGCCTGCACCGTTGAATTTTATTATATGAGAATGTCCTCGCCAGTGCTTGCGGATCCAGTCAGCAGCACCGATAGAGCAGATTTTATCTTCTTCGCCATGCATCAAAAGAACAGGCATCTCTAATTCGCCTATTCGGCTTCGAAGGTCTGTTTGAATCAGATAATCCAGTCCAATGGCCAGAACTTTTGGGTCCACCGTCCTGTGGATGGGGGAGGGTTTTTCTTCACTGGAAAACAAAAGGGAATCAAATTCAGAAAGGACTTTTTCAGGCTGAGTAATCAAATTGCTTTTCATTCTTTCCGAAATTCTGGAGGGCCAGCCTGAAATATAGCCTTCTGCTTTTTTCTGGATAAAACAAGAGGTGCCGGAAACAAGCGTCAGGTTCTGGATTTTATCGGGAAAAGCAAGTGCCGTCTCCAGCGCGGCAAGGGCGCCCATGGAATGTCCCAAAATGCAGCATGGCCCTTTTGTTTTCCCTACGGCTTCAGAGACGAGCTCAGGAATATCAGATGCTTTTTGAACCTTTTCGCATTGAATAAAAGTGAGGTCAAAGAAAGCGCCTAATTTTTCGCTCATATTTTCCCATATTCTCTGGTCCATGCTCCAGCCGGGAATTAAAATCAATTCAGTTTTTTCTTTCATCAAATCCTTCTAACTATTAGCCTCATCCCCCGGCTACAAAAACATTGTCTTTTTTATTTTCTCAAAAGCAAATTCCAAATCTTCCACACTGTGTGTCGCCATGAGAGAAATCCTCAGCCGGCTCTTTCCTTCTTTTACTGTCGGCGGCCGGATAGCCGGAATAAAAACCCCTTCCTCAAAAAGCATCCGGCTGTACAGAGCGGCTTTTGAGGATTCTCCAACCATGACTGGAATAATGGGAGTTTTGCTCTCTTGCACAGAAAACCCCGCTTGAAAAAGCTTTGACGAAAACCATGCCGCGTTTTCCAGCAGTCTTTTTCTCGGCAAGCTATCCTCCCGGATAATTTCCAGTGCTTTCAGAGAAACCGCGATGGTTTGTGGCGCGAGCGCCGTAGAATAAACAAAGCTTCTTGCACGGTGCTTCAGAAAATCGATCAGCACTTCCGGCCCGGCTACATAGCCGCCTTCGCTTGCGAAGGCTTTGCTCAAAGTGCCCATCTGGACATCCACTTTATCTTTCAGGCCAAAATATTCCGCGGTGCCCGAACCATTTTCTCCAAGGATTCCCGCGGCATGGGCATCGTCCACCATCGAAATTAAACCATAATGTTTCGCGATAGAAGTAATTTCCGGAAGAGGGGCAATGTCGCCGTCCATACTGAAAACCCCATCGGTCACAATCAGGCCGGGCTTGTTTTTATTTTTCTCGACTTTTTTGAGCAAGTCAGATGTATCGCAATGTTTATACACAATGAGTTCCGCACCGGAAAGCCTGATCCCATCGATGATGCTGGCGTGATTGAGTTTGTCGCAGTAAACGGCCCAGCCCGGCCCAGCGAGGGCGGTAATAGTTCCAAGATTCGCCATATAACCCGTGTTAAAAACAAGGCATGCGGGCGTCTTTTTGAATAAAGCCAATTGTTTTTCCAATTCCAGGTGCAGAATGGATGTCCCGGTGGTCAAACGGGATCCGCCCGCGCCGGTGCCATAATGTTCAATAGCTTCCTTAGCGGCTATTTTTAAGCGCTCATCATCGCATAATCCTAGGTAATTGTTAGAAGACAGAAGCAAAATTCTTTTTCCTTCTACGATTGAAAAAGGCGCCTGAGGAGCGCTGAAGGCTTTGAACTGCCGATATAGGCCTTTCGTTTTTATCTCCTCTAATTGGCCTTCCATAAACCGCAGAGGGTTTTGAGTTAACATAAATCTTCCAGCCAGTTTTTTACAAATAACTCCATAAAAGCCTTTTTATTTTTCCTGATAGAAAAATTCTCTCCCATCCAGGGAATGGTTCCCAAAATCGGCAAATTGGTTAATTTTTCAATACTATTCAAATTATCCTTTTCTATATCAGTTCCGGTAAAGCCATTCAAAATGATTCCCTTCACAGCAATGCCAAACTGGCGGGCAAACTCAACTGTGAGGAGGGTGTGATTCAAAGTGCCCAATCCGGCGCGCGCTGTAATGATACAGGGTAGGCCAGAATCCCGAATAAAATCGGCGATCAGGTAGCCTTCATCGTTGAGCGGGACGGCTATGCCGCCGCATCCTTCCGCGAGAATAAATTCGTATTTTTCCTGAAGTTTTTGAAAAGCTTGAAGAAGGCTGTTTTTTTTTATAGGCCTATTTTCCAATCGAGCGGCAAAATGAGGAGATGCAGCGCGCTCAAAGATAAAGGGGGTTATGTTTTCGTTCTTTTCATCAAGGCCCGCGATTGCTTTGACCAGCTCAGTGTCCTCTGGAAAAAGCTCTCCGTTTATTCTTTCCGCTCCGGTAAGCGCCGGCTTAAAATAGCAGGCGTTTATCCCTCTAGAGCGCAGTAAAGTTAAAATGCCCGCTGACACAATCGTTTTACCGACGCCGGTGTCTGTCCCGGTAATAAACAAGCCTTTTCCGGTCATTGTACTTCCAATCCCTGTTCTGAAATCAAGCGCTTGTCTTCCGCGATGGTGTTGCCCGCCGTCGTGAGAAAATTTCCCACAAGCGCGGCATTGATCCCGGCGCGGTAGCCTTTTGACTGTTCAGAACCCAGTGCCTTTCTACCGCCGGCATAGCGGATAAAAGCTGTCGGGTGGATAAAGCGAAAAACAGCTATAGTGCGGAAAACCTCTTCCGGGCTAAGCGAAGGCTGTTTTTCCAGAGGCGTTCCGGGGATGGGAGTTAAAATATTAATAGGGATGGATTTTATTCCAAGGTGCTTGAGTTCAAAAGCCATTTCCAGGCGGTCCCGCATGGTTTCCCCCATACCGATAATGCCGCCTGAGCAGACCGGAAGGCCAGCTTTCTGGATATTCTGAATGCTTTGGATCCGGTCCTCATAAGAATGAGTTGTGCAGATTTTGGGGTAGAAATTCCTGCTGGTCTCAATGTTGTGATGGTACATCGTGATCCCTTTATTCTTCAAAAGGACTGATTGTTCAAAAGAAAGTTTCCCCAGCGAAGCGCATAAATCAAGCTTTGTTTTTTTTCTCAATTCCTGGTAAATAGAAATAATTTGCTCAAAATCTTCAGGGCTCAATGTGTTGCCGCTGGTGATCAAAGAAAATCTTTTGACACCGGCAGACTCGTTTTCCAGGGCAAGTTTCAGCACTTCTTTTCTATTGACCAGCGGGTACTCCTTTACTCCTGTTTGATAATGCGCTGATTGTGCGCAGTATCTGCAGTTTTCGGAGCAGGCCCCCGATTTTGCGTTCATAATCGAACAAAGGTCAGCCTTGCTGCCATTCAACTGTTCTCGAATTTGGTTGGCGGCTGAGTATAATGCTTCCGCGTCTTTCGTTTGAGAAAGCATTTCGGCTTCTTCGAAAGAAATAGAAAATCCTGACAGCACTTTCTTTTCCATAGCCAAGATAAAGGAATCCATAAGAGCTCCAAAAAAACGCCTCACCCACAACCCCCTCTCCAAACTTTGGAGAAGGGGGAGTCGAGCTGACGAGGCAGAGGTAAAACTGTATAAATTATAAAAAGACTAAAGGTTTGTGTCAACCATTTTAAAAAGTTGGTTTACTTATTTTTAGATAGCATTTTTGCTTTTTCCTTTCCTGTAGTTTAAAATAAAGCAGTTGAGATAACGCAAAAAGGCGACAAATCCATAGGTGACAATAATTATTGTCGCCTATGGTGAGTTGAAAGGAGCACTTATGCATTCTTTAGAGACCTATTATTCTTTACCCGTAGAAGAGGGGCTTTTAAAAATGGGGTCATCCCAGAACGGACTGGCCGAAGGGCGGGCTAAGGAATCCCTCAAGCAATTTGGTTTTAATGAATTGACCGCGGCGAGGAAAAAGAATTTATTGGAAAAAATATTGGATTCCATTCTGGAGCCGATGATTCTGATTTTGATCGCGGCCTCATTGTTTTCTTTTCTAATCCATGATGTAATAGAAGGATGCGCGATATTGGGCGTGGTGGTCATTAATACCATCATCGGCCTCATTCAGGAAGGCAAGGCGGAAAAAGCGGTAGAAGCTCTGAAAAAGATGCTTTCGCCGCAATCGAAGGTCATTCGGGATGGAGAATTGCAGGTCATTGCTTCCCGCTTTCTGGTGCCCGGTGATGTGATTGTTTTTGAAGCGGGAGATATTGTTCCGGCGGACGCGAGAATCATAGAAGCGAGAAATCTTTTGATTGATGAGGCGCACCTTACCGGCGAAAGCGAGCCTATTGCGAAAAAAAGCATCACATTGACGGAGCCCAATCTGAAGCTTTACGAAATGAGCAACATGGTTTTTACAGGGAGTAAAGTGCTGGACGGAACGGGCAGGGCTTTTGTGGTCAAAACCGGCAATCTCACCGAAATGGGAGCGATTGCCCGGAACGTGCAGGAATCGGAGGAAGAAAAATCGCCGCTTCAAAGAAAGTTGAACCGGGAAATGAAGTTTCTCGTGATCCTGGCTTTTGTATCGGCTATTTTTGTCTTTGCCGTTTCGCTTGGAAAAAATCTGGATATCTCACTTTTTAAGAATCTGGATTGGAATATTTTGATAAAGCAATTGGAAATCCCTATTCTCCTTTCCATCAGCGTGATGGTGGCGATTTTCCCGGAAGGATTGCCCGCCGCTATTACCATTGGCCTATCGCTGGCTGTGGAGCGGCTGGCAAAGAACTCAGTGATCGTCAAAAAGCTTTCCTCCGTGGAAACGCTGGGCAATGTGGATTACATCTGCACGGATAAAACCGGCACAATCACCCAGCACAATATGACAGCTAAAGAGTTTTTTTTAAGCCCTTCTTTTTATAATAATTCTGACGTGTTTAAAATGATCGCGGAAGGGGAGAGCCAGGCTTTTCATGACATCTTCCTGATCGCCAATAAATGCTCCACGGCGCAGGTAGTGGAAGAGGACGGCAACATTGTCAGGGAAATGGGCGATCCTACGGAAACGGCTTTGATAAAGGCGGGAATGATCAGCGGCTTTAAGCCGGAACTTTATCAGGGTTATCAGCTTGTGGATAATATACCCTTTTCTTCTGATTTAATGTACTCCGCGGCCCTGGTGGAAGAAACGAATCAGAAGAAGGCGATGCTTATAAAAGGGGCGCCTGAGAAGATTTTAGAAATGAGCTCTTTTTTATGGAAAGAAAACCGCGAAGTCTCTTTAACTGCCGCTGAAAAGAACTTCATTTTGAAAGAACTTTCCCAGAAGGCGGAGAAGGGTTTTCGCTTGATCGCGTTTGCCCGGAAGGCAGATTCCTCCTCTGAGAAGAAAATGGACGTGAACCGGATGGGAGGTTTTACTTTTCTGGCGACTGCCGTGCTGTATGATCCGCCGAAGGATGAAGTAAAGGGTGTGATCCGGGAAGCAAGGTCTGCGGGCATTAACCTTGTTATGATTACCGGGGATTCCAAGAAGACAGGCTTTTCCATCGCCCAGAGTGTCGGAATTGCTGAAGATGAAGATCAAGCCATTGAGGGAAAAGAACTGGAAAAACTGAGTGAAAGTGATTTTGCTTCGGAAGTGGAAAGACTTCGGGTTTATTCTCGTGTGGCGCCGCTGGATAAGCTTAAAATTGTGCAGAAACTCAAGGAAAAAGGCCACATTGTGGCAATGACAGGGGATGGTGTCAATGACGCGCCGGCGCTAAAAAAAGCGGACGTCGGCATCGCGATGGGGCGTGCAGGCACACAGGTATCCCAGGAAGCGGCTGAAATGATCCTCACCGATGACAATTTTTCCACGATCGTAGACGCCATTAAGGAAGGAAGGACCATCTATCAGAATTTGAAAAAACTGATTCGGTATTTAATCAGCAACAATGTCGGCAAACTGATCGCCGTATTGGCCGCGCCGATTCTGGGTTATGCCTCTCCGCTTACGGCTATCCAGCTGCTCTGGTCCAATGTGGTGATGGAATCCTTTCCGGGAGTGGGCATCAGCATCGATTCTGGAGGCAAAAACATTATGCGGCAGAAACCGGCCAAAATAGATGAGCCTATTATTAGTAAAAGGGAAAGATTGCAGCTGATATTGGATGGGTTCTTGTTTGGAATCTTTATTCTTGCCGGCTACATTCTTACTTTTGAGCTTTTCAAGCAGAATGGCAAAGAGATCGCGGAAAAAATGGCCCGGACAGTTTCCTTTTCTATCACGCTCTTGTCGCCGCAGATTTATGTTTTTGTTTTACGGGAAGGCGGTTTTGTAGAAAAAATAGCCGCTCCGAACAAGCTTTTAAAATCCCTCTTTTTCATTACGCTTGTCATGATTTTGTGCATTATTTATCTGCCGCCATTGAATGCTTTGTTTTTAACTGTCCCTATAACCGATTGGAAAATAGGGCTTTTGATTCTGGGGCTTTCATTGCTTACTTCCCTCATTCGGCTCTTCGTTTTCCTTCTCTCTCGCGATCATAAGGGAAAGCTTTCTCCGGCTTAAGTAATAGGAAAGCCCTGGAATGCCGAAAAACAACGCGGTGAGTACAGCGTAGCTTGAGAAAAGGGCCCATTCTGAAAAAGCGGGAATAGTTTGATAGGCAAAAGGAATCTGGGAAAGACTGTCGGCAGCCAGGAGTGAAAATTTCCAGAGCATAATAATGCACCATTCAATTGGCTTTGCTATAAAGGAAAGGCCTGAAATAACCAGAAGGAATTCAATAAAAAGCCCGAAGGTAATGAAGTTGAAAGGCCAGATAACTAAGAGGTTGGCCAATGGGGAAACAATGCTTGTGCTTTTAAAGTAATAAAGCAGTATCGGCAGAGTGGCAATGCTTGCCGCCAATGTGGCCGACAATATTTCAGAGGCAATTTTCCCGGTGAATAAAAAAAGTTTTTTAAAAATTTCAGCAAAGAAATAAAGCCCCAGAACCGCTGTATAGCTCAGCCAGAAACCCGCGTTGCCGATCAGAGGCGGCGAGAAGAGCAGGACTATCAAGGCGGAAACTAGCACTACGTCAACAAACTCAACATTTCTTCCGGTCATTCTTAAGCCGTTGTAAATCAGAAACATAATGCCGGCCCTTAAAATAGAAGCGCCAAAGCCCGCCAGCGCGACATAAGACAGCACTACGATGAATGCCGCTCCATAAGCCCACCGCTCAGGTATGATCTTTTTTAAGAGGAACACAACGCAGAGGCTGATAATAGCCACATTGAGTCCTGAAATCGCGAGCAGATGAGTCAGGCCGGTCATTTTAAAAGATTCACTGGCGGCGTAAGGCATAAAATTTGTGTTAGCCAGAATCATGGCAAAAAGCAGATTTCGGGTGTCGGCATTTTTAACAGATAAAATTTTGTCATTGACCCATTTTCTCAAGAGTGAGACTGTCTTGAAAAAAGGCCACCCTTCTTTTTTGGAAATGATTTCGTTTGCGTAGAAATGGGCGTATTTTCTGTTTCCAAAAGAAAAAGAAGAAATAAAGCCGGTTAATTCAACAGACTCGGTTTTGTAAAAAAGTGAAGAGTTTGTAAAAATAATTTTGATATTTCCGGAACGGACCTGATATTGGCCGTCCGGCCTGAGTTCTGGAAAATCAGTAATAGGGAAATAAGCGCGGACAAAACCTTTTTCAGGCAGAACCGCATTACTTTTTTGAAAAAAGCCTTGAAGCCAGTAATCGGCAATAAAAATAGGCAAGAACAGCAGAAAAAGGAATATTACATTATTTTTTAGCAGTTTCATTAAAATTAATTTCAATATAATTGGGACTCAATTTTTTTATAGAAAAAGTATCTTTAAAGAAGGAACTGGCTCCTCTTAATACACTGACAATATCCACCAGGCTGTTTTCCTTGTCGTAATGAGCATGGATCAGGTGGTCAGTGACCTCTTGAATTTCAAATTTAGGGATAACGTTATTTTTTGGAAAGATACTGAAAAGCTGTCTATTAAGCTGAGCGATATGAATCAAGAAGGTTTTTGTATTTTTTGCTTGCCTTGCCATATTCTGATAAAGCCGTGGTGCAAAATCGGTCAGCCAATATTCGAGAAAATCATTCTCCAGTTTTTCTTCTGAAACATTTAATTTGTCATATAAAACAACCAATAATTTCCCAAAACGTTCCAGAGAACAGAGATTATCTTGATTGTAAAATTTATCGACACCAAACCCCAAGGATTCGGCCGATTCTTTCCAGATTGCATCTCCAAATTTAAATTTATGAGATACCCAATCTTTAATGGCCGATAAAATAATCACTTTCATAGCTGTTCCTAAAATTAATTTATGGGTAATTATAAGTTAAACTTTATTTTATTACTATTTTTTTAAGAACTTCTTCTTCCACCCCGGCTAAAGCCTGGTCTGTGTTCATACCCGATGAAGAAGCTTTTATGTTCTGGCCGTCCTGTACTTTCATCGTCTGTACATCGATAAGAGACAGAGTAAAACGCATTTCCATACTTTCCATAGATTGTCCTTCCAGAATGCTTCCGGCAATCGGATTGAAAACGCCGGCTATCTGTCCCAGAGCTAACCTTACGGAAGGATTTGTGTTGGCAAAGCCAAAATAGACTATTTTCACTTGCGGGCATTTTTCCTTGATATAACTGATGATTTTCTGTTGAACCACGCTTTCATCGCTGCTGTTTGGAATAATAGAGGCTGGAATTTCCACGGTTACCATATTATATTTCTGCTCTACCATTTTTACAGAAAGAGCCTGCCGAAGCTTTTCCAATGGCCGCAGTGTGTTGTTATAAACGTTAAACGCGGCTACAGTGGAAGGAATAATTTTCACTCCGCTTCTAACCAGTAAAGTAAAACTTAATGCCTGATTTTTCTGCATCGACTTTAATTTTTCATAGAGTTCTTCATCATTTTCCTTTAGTGGTTCAAATTTTTCCAAAGAAAAAGAGACAGACTCCTCGATTTTATCTGCGTTTGTAGTTTTAGTTACTTCATAATAAACCATTCCGCTTGTGTCGCTGTCCACTCCATTCTTCCCTGCCAGGCTGGCCCTAGCTTCTTTTTCCCAGGAATCTAGCTTGATTCCTGCCGTTCGTCCTTTTACCCTGGAGGAATAAATGCCTATGTTAATAGGTTCACTGCCGCCTTCCTCAAAGGCAAATTGGGGTGTGTTTTCCAGCTTAAATGACAAACTGGCTAAAATCAGAATCAATTGATTTCGGGCTTCTTCATAAACATCAGAATTTTCAGCCGCTTTTCCACTTACTTCCAGTGCCTGAAGCTCAAAGTCTACTGCCTTTGCTATGCCGCCTTTGTCTAAAACGTTATCAGCCTGTTTTAGATAGGACTTTGCCAGATTTCTTTGTTGTTCGACCAGCTCTTTTAACCTTTCTCTTTCTTTAGCGATCCATGTTTGAGGGCATTTTATTAAAGTATAAAGGGTATAGGAATTGTCCGAATAGAGCTCGTAATAAGTATCTTCCGCTTCCACACTGACATTGGCGCTTCCCTTGCCCTGTACTTTTTCTTCTACTTCTTTCTGAAAGGAAGAAAGGCTATCGGAATCCACCGATTTCATTTTGCTTTTTACAATAGCGGTAGCGCGAAATCCAATGTATTCAATTAATTGCCTGACAGCGTCACTGGAAGACGCTTTTTTTGCGTCCAGAATGGAAGCAGCATTTGCCGTTCCGACAAAATAAGCATGCGTTTTTGAAGAAGGGGTTTTCAATATCCATTTGGGCGCTAACTCAGAAGACGCCTTTATCATTTTCAGCGGCTCTTTGGATTTCTCCGGACGGGTGTTGTTATCGCAGGATAAAATAGAAAAAATAATAAAAACAATAGAAAGCGATTTTAGGATTTTCATAAAAGCCTCCCGATTTTCAACTCATACATTTTATCCTAAATAAAATAATAACTCCAATTGTTTAAAAAACAAAGGTTTGCCGGAAGAAAAGCTTTCGGAAAACCTTCTTACGTGAAAGAATTCAAGACTTCAAAATTTTCACGGAATTCTTTAACCTTCTGAATTGCGTCTTTGATAGACAAAGGATTTTTAAGGTATTTCTTATTTGTTGAAACGGAATATTTGGCGGGCTCAAAATCATCCAGAGAAGCGTAGATCAGTATGTTTGTATCAATAAAAAGCTTAGATTCCCGGTTCATAAATATCTTCTCTGGTGAAATCTCGAACCTTACCGCCGCATTTGTAAACGGTCCAGTGGAATTTAGTTTTTTTGCTATTTTGGTTTCCTCTTTGCCAAGAATAACAACCTCAGCACGGTGTTTTAATAAAAGTAATTTTTCTTTTTCTGCTTCTTCATATTCTTCACGGAGGCTGATAAACTCTCCTCCTGAACTTTTATTCAAATCCGGATGAGTCTTTTTGCACAATTGCCTGTAAATTTGCTTCAGCCTCTTGATTGTCAGCTTATTCTCAGCTCTTAAAAAATATAATAATCTTATTCCAGATCTTTTTTCACCACCTCAAAGATCAGAGTTTTATCGGCAATCTGCTTCAAGGTCTTGTTTTGAGCGCCGCGGGGAATGATCCAGCAGACGGCCCTTTCGCCTTTGAAGTACTTCATCGTTGAAACAAGCGCCTTGCGTATGGAATAAGGCTTTGTAGAAACAAGATTGATCACGATCATCAGCCAGTTGACAGAATAATGGCTGATATTGGAACCCTGCTTTAATAGCTGAGTAACAGAAGGTCCGGATGTTTTTTTCTTCGCGTGGCCGAAGTCGGGGGCATCCGCTTTACCAATGGGGTCCAACCCTGTTGCTTTACAGAATTCGGAAGAAGCCCACTTCGCGACTGCTTCCGAAGAGGAAATTTTGGAGTAATCGCAATCATAAACGTCCATGATTAATTCAAAAGCGGATGAAAACCCCTCTTCTACCGGGAGTTTAAAGTCTTTTGAAAACACTTTTGAACAATCAACCATTTTTGGTTTATAGGATTCATTGACAGGAGATAATTTTTTGCCGCCTTTCCCAAGATCGGCTTTATAGATCAAACTGTTCTGGCGGATCTGGCGGATATCCGTAAAAGAACCCCGCAGAATATAATGGCACATGGCGGAACTGGCCCCATAATAGCCGATCGAATAGGCCGCGGCGTCATCCACCGGCAGGCTAGCGCATGTAAAAACATTGGCGCATCCGGTCGTGCCATATTGACGGTAATTAATAGCGCTGGTTTCAATATACTGAACCAGCGTGTCGCCTTCTTTGAAATCTTTATTCGAAACCATAGGCGTTCCAAACGCTACCATCTTGATGGCTTCGCAGGTTTCCTTGCTCCATTTTGCCACTTTGGTAACTGAAGGGATGGTTTTATTTTTCAGTTCAATATCCATTACGATTTCTTCCCCGTATTTATCCTGCTCTAAGCGCCTCTGAAACTCAGGATACGCAACAGCGGAAATTTGCGGGGAATACCAATTGCACTTTATTCCGGCTTCTTTAAATGCCTTTTTAGAGTTTTGAGAGGCTTTCGGGAAAACTTTGCGGCCTTTGGAACCGGCGGTTAAGCTGAAAGGACCGCCCATATAGCTGATATTGGTAAATTGAACCACCCGGACATCGTCAAAAGAACGTTCTATCTGGCGCCAGCTTGCCGGACATTCCGAAGGCTGTAAAATAAGCGAGCCGGTCTGATGGATAGTGATTCCGCCATCGACTAACGCGTCATAGACGCTCTGGTAAAAATTGGTGTTAAAGAGGCTTTTTGCAGGGCCGATCGGGTCAGTGGAATCGATCATCACCACATCGCACTTTCCCTTCATAGACTTGATCACTTCCGCGCCGTCTCCGACAATCAAATGAAAGCGCTTGTCATCCCAGATTCCCTCAGAGATCGAGGGCATGTGCTTCCTGCAAGAGTCGATTACCATTCTATCTATTTCTACCATCGTGACGGATTTAATCGATTTGTGCCTGAGCACCTCACGGGCTACTCCGCCATCCCCTCCGCCGATAATGAGAACATTTTTCGGCGGCTGAAGAAGGGAAAACATCGGCCAATGCGTGATCCACTCGTGGTAAATGCCTTCATCCTCTTCCGTCAGCTGGACAATGCCGTCCAGGACAAGAACGCGTCCCAGGCGCTCCGTTTCGAGAATCATCAATTTCTGGAAGCCGGTGTCTATTTCCGGTACCAGCACTTTCGATACCTTGAAACCATAGGTAATATCTGTGTAAAGGCCTTCATAAAACCAGAGCCCGTCTTTTTGCTTGACTAAAGCCATTTTAATCCTCCGATAATAATCGTTCATATTCTTTTTTCTTAAGTTTTTGCTCTTTTGCGTAGTTCGAAGTTTCATGTAAAAGTTCTTTTTTAAAGAAATCAGCCATAACTCTTTTCAATTTCAAAAGTTCATTATCTGGAATGTTTTTAGAATATATTTTCAAGAGCTCCTGTTGAACATTTGAGAGGTGAACAGCAACAGCCATAAACATCTCCTTTTAAAGTTTTAGAGAAATTAATTGAAAAAGCCACCGAGCGGGATTGAACCGCTGGCCTATTGATTACGAATCAATTGCTCTACCAACTGAGCTACGGTGGCAATTCGACATTATTTTATCATAGATTTGATTGTTTGGCAAAATTCCATCCATATCTATAAGTCTGACCTATTTGGATATTTGATGGAAAATTTCCAGTTGATCAAGCGAAATTACGAATATATTCAATTGCTTATTTCGGTTGCTTAGATAGTCCTCATATTTTTCAATCAATTCTCTGTCGTCTCTTTCTTGAATAGAATCCATATCATACTGAAAAAGCAAATTTGTTTTAATAATAAAATAAGTAATCATCGCATTACTATTCTTTCTTTTGATTCTTTCTTTAGCTGATAAATATTTTTTGGTTAAAATTGGATTTAAGGCCATAAAACTCAGCATTGTATACGAATTCCCATTTTCTCTATTTACTTCATGCTTAATTTTGCTGACGGTTTTACCGTCCATATCTTTATACATTTCTTGCAGCAATTGAAGTTTTCTATTGTACTCTTGAAAATTTGTAATGTCCGATTCAAGATATTCGATGCTTTTATTCACAAATGAGGCCGTGTTTTTGTTATTAAATAAATTGTCATTATTTATTCCCTCCCCCAATTTTTTAAGTTCTTCATATTTAAAGTCAGTTTTTACCCTTTTTAATATATTTTCCTTATCTTGATCTGTGCCGATACTGTTAACAAAATGGACTTGAATACTATTTTCGCTGATCGGGCCGATCGGATTGATTTTTTTAATTGAGAATGAAAAAACAAAAATTAACGCAATAAGGATTACGTGGATGCACAAGGAAATTAAAATAAATATCTTAAAATTGCTTTTCATCTTCATAATTTTTACTCAATGTTCTTAAAATAATTGGTGGTTATCTATAAAAATATCTTAATCTGTTTTATGGAGTAAAATACTTGAAAAACTACCACCGAACGCAAACGCGTTCACTAAGGCAGCCTGAATATTCCAGTCTTCACTTATCTGTTTTACGTAATTTAAATCACATCCAGAGTAGGGTTCTTTCAGATTAAGCGTTGGGTGTACTTTCTTGCCGTTCATTTGAATGACTGTAGTGATGGCTGATATAATGCCGCTTCCACCAATCAAATGCCCGGTCATAGATTTGATTGAGTTTACTTTAATATTTTCCGCGGCTTTGCCAAATATCATCTTTATGGCTTTTGATTCCTCAATATCATTAACTTGCGTTCCTGTACCGTGCGCCTGGATATAATTAATTGATCCCATTAATTCATGATGTTCCGAAAACGCTCTGGCTATAGACTTTGCCATATAATCTGCGTTTGATTTAGTAATATGCGTAGGATCATTAGAAAATCCATATCCCGCTATTTCTGCCAAGGGAGTAAATTTCGCTTTTTTCATCGCTTTTTCACTGAATAGAATGATAACTCCCGCCCCTTCACCCAGGACTATTCCTTTACTATTTTTATCAAATGGGGATGATGCCTCTTCAGGATTAATTTCATTATTCGCGAGGATTCTAAGGCGGCTCCACACCAACAAACTGAGGGGAGATAAAGGAATGTCCGCTCCGCCAACGATAGCCACATCTAATAATCCATTTTTAATCATCAGATAAGCATTACCTAAAGCATGAAGAGATGCTGAACAAGCAGTATCATAGGTTAATGACAAACCTTCGATTTTGTATTTTCTGGCCAGATTACTGGCCCCAAAGTAGCGCATACTTTTTATGACAGTCATGGGTGCGATTTTATTTTCCTGATTATTATAGAAATATTTACAATTTTCCTCTATACAACCTATTCCTGAATAAGAAGTACCAATAAACACTCCAATTCTATCCGGTTCTAATTGATGAATTTTCTCGTTAATATCCTTAAGCGCTTCAGCGGCGGCAATATCTAATAATAGACTGGATCTTTCTTCGTTCAAATTTATAGAATTTAGAAGACCCTCATTCTTAATCTCACCGCCGATTTTAACTGGAATCTTCGAATAATCCAGGTTGGATAATACCGTTATTCCAGATTTACCTGCAAATATGCTGTCGCTGAATTCCGCTATGTTTTTCCCATTCGAAACAATGATCCCCATGTCGCCAACATAAACCTTCATGATATTTATCCTCTAATTGTTTATTATAAAATTCTTTATTTTTGCCATTGTAGTCAACTCTGTCGCATCCGCGTTTGAAATTTGAATAGGATATTTTGATTCAATTTCAAATAAAATATCAATCAAATCCAGCGAATCTTTTGCCAGATCCGCAACAAAATCGGTATCGTCTTTTAGGTCTTTTAATTCAACCTTTAATTTCTTAGCAATCAAAGCTTTTAATTCAAGAAAATCCTGTTCACTAAAATTCATGGTATTCTCCTCTTATCGTATTTCAAGTCAGATTTATATTCATAAACACTTTACCCAATGTTGTAATATTGAATAGTTCCGGACATTCCTTTAATCCGGACATTTTACAGAATGTTTCAATCGCTTTGCTTTCTTCCCGGGTTTCACCAATTCTGCCAGGATTAATACCATCTTTAAAATCAGCCAATTTAATCTTATTGCGCTGTTGTATGCTGTTATCGAATTTAGTTAAGCCGCTACATTCTATAAAAATTAGTAACCCCGATAATTTCAGAAGATGCCGAATGGTTTTAATTAGATGCAATATTCCTTCGTATTTATGAATCTGATCTATCGCATCGGAAGATTTGATGTAGCCAAATGTCAGTACGTTCCGGATATTATTTTGATGAATCAGATAGTCAATATTGATTTGATTTAATTCATTATTTCCCCTGTCATAACGCCAGAAGTTCAAATAAGCATAATTATCCGGATTGTACAGAATTATGCTGAAACAAAACAATACTTCTCCGGTCTTTTTATCAATCAAACCAAAAGAAATGCTGGAATCTTTAAATTGGGGCAGATCAATTCGATAATCACTCCCAAATTTCCGGTGTTTATTTTTTAAATCCTCATTATCAAGAAATGTAATGTCATATCTATCTCTATATTTTGAAAAAGGAACAAACACATCCTTTTTGATGCACTCTTCTAGATAATTTTTGAAATCAGAAATAACTTCCATAAAAATGCCTCGGTAATATTCAGGATTAATTTTTAATTTGCCCGTCATGCAATTCCAATACCTTATCCGCGTAGCTCATAATATTCGCGTCATGTGTAGAGAAAATAAAAGTTGTTTTGTATTCTTTATTTATTCTTCGCATCAGTTCAATAATCAGTTTGCCGGTCACCGAATCAAGATTTGCTGTCGGTTCGTCGGCCAAAACAATTTGCGGGTTCGTAACTAATGCCCTGGCGATGGCCACTCTCTGTCTTTGCCCTCCTGACAATTCATCAGGTTTATGTTTAATAACAGAATCCAGTTCTACATGATTGATTAATTCCATGATTCGTGCTTCTTTCTCTTTTTTTACTGCGTATTTATTGATATTATTCAACGGCAATTCAATGTTTTCATAAATATTCAAAACCGGAATGAGATTGAAGGACTGGAAAATAAAACCTATTTTATTTGCCCGGATATCCGCAAGTCTGTTCGCGGACAAATTGGCAATATTTTCATTATCAATGACCACTTCTCCTTTATCCGGTTTGTCCAGACAGCCCACTATGTTTAATAAGGTTGATTTTCCACTTCCGGAAGGGCCAACAATGGATATAAAATCCCCTTTATTAATCGAAATATTTATACCTTTCAAAGCCTCAATTCTTGACTGCCCCAGGTAATAGTTTTTTTCAACTCCTGTAAGCTGGATCATTCATCTCCTCCTAAAAATAAATACTTAATGAGCAATTAAAAAGATTCTTCTGTGTTAGATTGCCGAATTCACTACTATTGTTACCCAGATAAAACTGCGCATTTAATTGAGCGCTTGTATTGCTATTGATTTTGTAATCCAGAGAAGAAGATAAAACGGAACTGAAATCTTCAACATTCAATACACATCCACATGTTAAATTCAAATCTTTGACAAACAACCCCGTCAAGTTACCGGCTAAATAAAGATAGGTTTTGGAATTCTTAAAAGTTTCAAAATATCCGATGGAATTATTATAATTATCCAGGGATAATTGACCTAAATAGGATAAATAATCCTGGAAGTTTTGCTTGTTCCAGTTCTCATCATTATAATAAAGCTCAAACAAGAAAGTTATCCCATCTATAAAAGTCGTGGAATTGAAAGAATAAGACGCGCTTCCTCCGATCACGCCGGTGAAAAAAATGTTGTTGGTCATAGTATCCAGTGTATAAGCGCCGTTGGTCATGATGATCATTTGACGTCCCGTATCCCATTTTAAACCCAATTCCGAGTAAGTCTTAAAGGACCAATTATCTCCCAATGAAAAAGTATAATCCAGATCCATTCCATAGATGGGCCGGTAGTTTTGCTGATATTCAGAAAACAGGAACATATCAAATTCGTTTAAGAACAATGAAAATTTCGCGATGATTGGAAGATCGGTAATATTTGTGGTTCTCAAACTGTCAACAACACTGATAAACGACAGGGAACAAAAATCCTGGATCGGAATAGATAAATCAATTGACGGCTTACCTTCATCAAAGCCGGTGTATGACAAAGGGTCTTTCCTTATATTGACAACGTCAATAGGATAAAAGAAAACGCTGCTTCCCCATTTAATAAATTGCTTGCCAAGTCGAAGCGAAAAAACGTCATTCATTACATCAATATAAACATCTTTTATCATCAAGGTTTCCTGCGGCGTGTTCGTGGTAAATGTCTTGGGATAATAGATGTCAACCAGGTTGATAAAACCTTTGCAATTACCCCCAAAGTCGCTTTTTACAACCAGACTTGAAATGATGTAAAAATCAAACCCTTCCGATTTATAAAAATTAGTTGGAAAAAGTTGTGAGCTATTGTTGATGGTTTGCACATCAAACCCTGAACTGACAGAAGCCTTTAAATCAACTGAAAATAAGCGTATAGGTATCAAGACTAGCAGCAAAAACAAACCTTTCTTCATTCTTTATTCTCCGGCAAAGAACTTTAAGTTTATCGGATTGAATATTCTATCCGCGATGTTATCCAGTTTGATCACTTTATTAAATTTAACAATGGTTTTCCTCTTTTTTAAGGGTTCATAAAACTCTTCACTAATTTCCGAGATGTTTTTCTGCTCATCATAAGAAATATTCTTGAATTCACAGGTTTTCATAATAATTCCGGACAATGAATAATATTCCCTTCTTACTGGTAGATAATTTGTTTTATTGATCCAGACCAAAATTTTCGCGTAACCTGACTGGCCTTCCTTTGGCGTCAAAGTCAACTGGTAGAATTCATTGGTCTCTGCCATAGATTTCACTTCATAATCTTTTGACAGTTCCAGTGATAAAATATCGCCATAACTTAAAACAGTGCCCATAAATATTGCCCGGTAACTGACTTTTATGCTTTGATGGATGGTCGGATAATAACTCCATAAAACATCCCTGTTTTTTAAATAAACCTGCCCTTCAATTCTTTTGGGCTTCTTCACGATGAGAAGGTTATTCAGAAGCTTTTTTTTACCTTCATACTCAGTAACATCTTCCTTTCCGTCCGATGAAATGGTGGTCAATGTCAAAAAATAGGTACAAATATCAGGAATATACTGTTGGTCGGACTTCTCTAATATTTGCAGTGGTTCCATTCCAAAAGTTAAATTGGCGAATAAAAGGCAGAGAACCCCGCTGAATAAAATGAATTTCATAACACCTCCGCTTATTGATCCTGGCCCCTTAATATTCTGGCGGGCACTCTGGAAACGATCCCTTTTATGATCGGTACAGTCCAGACTATGATCAATGCCAGCATGAATAACAGGATATAAAAATAATCGATGAAATACAGATGAATCATAATCGGTCCTGAGACAAAGTTTGAAAAATTGATGTATATTCTGTTATATTCTACAATAATCTTTGAAAGAATTCCCAAAATTATTCCTAAACCATAACCAGCTAAAGCAATCATGATTATTTCCCATACAAAATATTTAATAATCTTGAAACTCCTGAATCCTAAAGCAATATAGGTCGCGAATTCTCCTGTACGTTTAATGGCAAGCATTCGGATAGTTACCGCAAGGATTGCTCCAATTAAAGGGAAAAACAATAATATTGCAAGTATATTTATACCGGAAAAAATCTGATCAATAAATTTATTATTACTCTTAAACATAATAATACTTTCCTGCCAATGCGACTGAAACTCTTTTTTCTTAAAATCTTTCAAGATATTGGTAGCCAGAGATTCAATTTTATTTTTCATTTCTTGTTCCATTAAGCGGTTCTCTGTAACAAAATCATAAATAGTTACAGCATTATAACTATTTGAATCATTTATAAGTTGATTCATACTATCTTCAGTTATTAAGAAAGAACTCATTCCTTTTAATCCCGCCATTTTCATTATACCGACAACCCGGTAATGTAAAGTATTCAGTATTTTTTCCCTTGGAGTATAAGCAGAGAGATAAAGAGCATCGCCGACTTTAATTGTTTTTCGATAAATAATTTCTGGAACAACTACTTCGTCCGCAGCACTCGGAAGCCTTCCCTCGCTTAAATAAAACCATTTTTTTAACCTAACCCTGTTTTCAGGAGTCAATTCAAAAATATTTGCACTATCACTTATTTTCTCATTGTCTACAAACCCTGAAATTTGCCTTTCATAAACTACTTTTTCCAACTGATAGGGTTTAAAGACCTCATCTAAAGATGATTTTTGGTGAAATTTATTTAAATAAAAAGTAATATCTCCTTTACTGTCTCGAAACATGTGATATTGAATAAGGCTGATAGAACGGGATATGCCCATACTCCAGAACAAAGCGACGGTTGTTAATGTAAAAAGAACCAGCATAATGAATGATGTCCACTTATGCTTAAAAATATTTCGAAGGGGAATTTTCATGCTTTGCTCCTCATTAATTCTCAGCCCGAAATACTTGAACAGGGTCAATTTTTCTCACCAGAAAAACAGGATATGCCATGGACAGTAAAACTGTCAGAACTACAGTCGAAAAAGCTGTCATAGCGGAAATAAAATCGATACCGGGAATAAAATTTTGATTCGCAAGAGCTGTTCCGATAAAAGGGAGACTCACACCTCGAGAAAAGAATAAAGTAATAAGAATAAAAAAGAAATACGCCGCCAGAAAAGAAATTATTGAAAATAGCGCCGTTTCCAGAAGCAGAATCATCTCTATTTTATAAGGCTTAAAGCCCATGGCCAGCATAGCCGCCAATTCTTTTTTTCTTTCAAAAAAGGACAATAGATTCAGGTTCACGGTAGAAATCAAAAAGATAATAATGATAAATATCTCAATGATGATCTCTATGAACCTTACAAACTCAACGATCCCCCTCGTGTTTCCTATAGCTTCCTCCGAATTCATAAACTTTAAACCGTACCGCCTGGCCAGTTTTGAAAGCGCGCTTTTATATTGACCCTTTTTGTCCCAGACCACGACATCCGTAAAATCGTCTGGATTCAAACCAAGGACAGAGGAAAGAAAAGAAGATTTGACCAGAAAGTATTGATAATTAAAAACATTGTAATTGAAATTATCCTTCAGATTAAAAAGGCCGGACAACTGAAACAAATAAGGAATTTTGTTTCCAGAAACGTCCCTGATAAATAGTGTCCAATTAACTCCGATCTTTGAAAAATATCCTTCCCAGTCCGGATACTTATAAGCAAGTATTCCATTTTCCTTTAAAGGATTAAACACGCCTTTGATCAAATTAATATTTGAGAGATAATTTTTCTCCCGCTCAAAATCCATTCCAATTAAATTAATAAAACCGCCGAATTGTTCCTCTTTTTTATTATAAAACAAAGCGCCAACCCGGATTCTCTTCGTGTAAGGTATTCTGTTTTTATCCAGATAGTCCAGCATTTCTTTAGGAATAAATCTTTCGCTAATGACAGGATTGAAGAAATTATAATCATCGCCCAGATTTTGAATCGACGTGATATAATAATCACCAGCAATTGTTTTTGAATAATATGCCTTCCAATTATTCCTGACATTTTTCTCAAACGAAGAGGCAATAAAAAACAGGAAACAGCCGATCATAATGGTGAGTATCATTAGTATGTTTTTGGATTTATGCCGCAACAGATTTCTGAAAGAAAGTTTTATTAGCATAGTAATTTTCATTCAATCACTCCCGGTAATCCTGTGGTCTTTTCAACAAGCTAGAACTTTACATATTCATTATATTGTTCAATCAATTCTTCTAATGTCTGAAAGGGTTTGAATCTTGTTAATTTATAAAACTTAGAAATATCCATTAATGAAATAGACTGGGGCATTCTGCATTCACCTTTTTCGGCAAAACATTCGGCTTTAATTTTATAGTTTGGTTTTTTATTTAGTTTTTTGCATATTAATTCAATCAGTTCTTTCCATGTACAAAAACCACTGGCTATGTTGTATCCTCCGGATTGTTCGAGTTCTAGAGATTTACAAATAAATGAAGCACAGTCTCTTTCTCCTAAAAAAGAAGAGCCATAAGTTTCCAGTCCTTCTTCTGATCTGAAAATAAAAGTACTGTTGTTTATACAATTTCTAAAAACATCATATAAAAATTGCCTATCTTTGCATCTGGGGCCATTTCCAAATAATAATGCCATTCTTAAACTAATAGCCGCTTTTCTACTTCTATTATTTCCTGAAACGTTCAATTGATATTCATTACATATTTTACCAATATCATACCAACAAAAAGGTTTTATTGGGGAAGATTCTGTTAAAATTCCGTCTGGAATTCCATATACAACCTGGCTACTCATATAAACAAAATTTCCTTTTTCCCAATTATCAATTATTGATGCTGTACCGAGGATGTCTTCCAAAACAACAATTTCTCTATTAAACGATCGCGGGCTTGCAAGGTGGATAATACCATCAGTATCAGATATTTCATTAGCGATTTTCCTGTTGATTTTTTTTAAATCACCTTTAACAATTTTACAGGAATCAATTTTAATATTTTTACGCACTAAACACACAACATCATGTCCTTCATTAACAAGCATTTTGACCGTCTGGTTGCCCACATTCCCAGTTGCACCAGTTAAAAAAATTCTCATTTCAACTCCTTCAAAGAATCAAACGGATTTCGGTCGAGATTTTTAATAATAGCACCATGTCCGGAATTTTGATATAATTGAATTGCCGTATCAACTTCGTTGCTAATCCCATATTTACTCCAACCCAATTTATTATATAATTCTTTATAAGATGCCCTATACAACTGATACAATATTGATTTGTGAAAATAAGGCCCTTCTCTGTAATTAAAACGATAACGATTTATTATATCTCCCTTTTCAGGAAAAGGTATTATACCATATTTAGCAAAATTGTTAAAAACAAAAGAATCATGAAACAAAATAAAACAGTTCAACATATAAGTTGAGTTTGATAGATTTTTCATTACATCAATTGTCCAATTTACGGAGTCAATAACATCTTGTATCATTTCTCCTGGAAAACCAATTATTAGATTAATATGAACAGAAATCCCGGCTTTATTTATATCCATTATGATTTTTTTTGTTGATTCCTTATCTATATTTCCATTATACTTGTTCATAAGGGACAACACTTTTTGAGATATGGATTCTAAACCAAATAAAACTTCATAACAACCCGCTTGTTTCATCAATTTAAACAATTCATAAGAAAAGGGGGTCTCAAGCCTAGCGCGACAGGCCCACTTAATTTTTAGATTGTTTTTTATGAATAGCTTTGAAATATTTTCTAAAAAGACTGGAGAAAGAGCCTCGTCTATGAATATCATATTTTTATAGCCTGCGGCCGACAAACCTTTAATTCTAAGAAATATCAATTCATAGTTAATAATTTCGTCGCTATGAGAGGAATATTTTGATTTTTGAACGCAAAAAGTACATTTTTTCCAATAGCATCCATATTTATTTAAATGGACTTGTAAAATTGGTTCGCTGGCAAACGCCTGCATTAAAGATATTTTGTAGTGGTTTTTTTTATCAAAGGAATTCTTTGATTTAAAATTTGATATACCAATTAGGCCTTTTTTTCTTTTCCCTGCGGCGATATCTTGAATTAATAACTTAATAACGTCGTCTTTTTCATCTGTATTTTCAATAATACTATCAAATATTTTTATTAATTTCTTTGTTTTACTTAAATTTTCAAAAAACGGTTTTAATGAAAAGTTCTCATAACTGTGATTTGCTAGGCATATATAGATATCCGGGTGAAGTTTTCTCATTATATTAGTAATTATAATGGCTGAAAGCAAACTCATTTCTGAAAACACTTCTAATAACAACACATTAACTGGCAACAAAATACAATTGATTGATTCTTTTATGATATTTGATAAAAAAGTATTTTTTTTTGCATATTTAACTAAACTTTTACTGTTGTTAAAATTTATCTTCTTGATACTGATACCAGTAGATAAATTGAAGTTACACTGCTTTTGATTTGAATTAAGCAAATTAGTAAAGTCAACAAGTTTAGCTATAGTATTAATGTATGTTTCAGCTTTTTCATATGTTTCCTTTTTAAGCAAATTATTTAAAATGTCATTTATCTGACAGCTATTTTCCTGAAGTTTTTTTTTCTTGGAATTTAATACAAACCTCTCAATAATATTGGATGAATTACTCAGAATATCCCAAATATTAGAACTAAAGACATTATGCCAGAATATCTTACTCAAATTATAAAAACTGAGCGAAATATTGGACTTAGGCAATTCACCAACCCATTTTCCCGGATCATGGACAACTGTTGGCAACCTGTCTCCCGGCGAAGTAAGATAAATTACATTCATAATATTTCCTTTTTTTACTCCTATTCATTAATCGTAGAAAGAATTACTTGGTGTTGAATTTATTAATTAAATCAATTAAGGTATAGTAAAATAATCTTTGAGCTTTTAACTTTCCGATTTTTGTGTTAAATCTTTCTATATTATTTCCGTCATAACCCAGTATAATAATCCTGTTTTTTATTTTATTCTGATCTGCTTTTTTATTCAAAACATCTATTAATGAAAGATAATCTAATTCATCTTTTTTTGGGAGATCATACTTAATTTCATTAAATTCGTTAAGAGGAAGGGTTTTATTGTTCAGAGTCAAACTTTTCCCCGATTCAATAGTGGACGGACCATATATAAATTCAAGAACCGCCAGATGTAATGATTTAACCACATTGCCTTGAAAATTTTCTATTATAGGGACAAGTTCAAAATTATTTGTTCTAACATCTACAAAACCTATGTCATAGCAATTTCTAGAAAATACTTCAAGTGGAATCCATCCCCGATCCCCACTAAATATTTTATTACTTTGTCCTTTTATGTTTTTATAAACGTACTTTTTTGGCAGATTGTTCGGATTTTTCTCGGTATTTATTGTCGCTTGTAAAAATATAGGTATATTAATAAATTCATGAGCTAATAGATCGTCGCCCAAACTTGATTTTGGCAAATCTAAAAAAAATTTGACAATAATTGCTTTCGGCTTGTACTTTTTTAAAATTTTGATTGTGGCAGCATATATTTTTCTATCATAAGGAAATGCGCCTAACACTTTTTCGGTTTTTTCATCTACAGATACTAGTTGAATAATTTTGTTCTCTTGCGGAAATACAAATTGAAAAGCAAATAGCAAAATGACCATCAAACACAATGTTTTCTTCATATCTATCTCCTTTAACCATGATTGGCAATGGTAAGCATTTGATTCACAATAAATTCTCTTTCCGGTTTTTCAAACAATTTATATTTTACGCATTCATCTTTATCATTGTAAAGTAAAATTACTTGATCAAAATAATTAATGAAATTCAAGCTATGTGTAATCAACATTATAGTTAAATCCTTTTTAAATTTATTGAGAGTTTTTACAACATCCATCTCGGTATAAATATCTAAAAAAGATAGTGCTTCATCAATAATGATAAACTTTGGCTTTTTCAGTAAAGCCCTAACAATTGCCAATCTATGTTTTTGTCCATGGGACAGGGTGTCTGCATTAACGCCAATGTCTAAAAATCCGGAATTTGTAGCCATTTCTATCGACAGTTCCCCCAATTTTAACTCTGAAAGACAAGCAATTGCTTTCTCGTCAAGACTTTTGTCATCGGGCAGCATAAGAGCTTCTCTCAAAGAACTACCAAAGATAAATGGTTGGCTATCAACAAAAAAAATAGATTTTCTGAGATTATAATTAGATATATCTTTAATACATAAGTTGTTAATATAAATATTTCCAGAATCAGGTTGAATTGAATTGATCAATAAGTATGCTAAAGTTGATTTTCCTATGCCGCTTTTCCCAACAATCGCATTAAAAGTATTTTCTTTAATTTCAAGAGAAAAATCTTTAAACAATGTTTTATTGCCATAAGAAAAATTAACATTTGATATATTAATATTTCCACCTACTATGTGCTGATTAGAACTTGTCGTAATTTTATCATATTTATTAATATCTTTTTTAAATTGAATAATTCTATTAAGTGAAATAATTGCTTTACTGAATAACGAATTAACATTAATTAGTTCAGATACTGGCTGAACCAGCATATCTACATACAACCATATAGCAATTAAATTCCCAAGACTTAATTCATTTCTATATACCTGTAATCCTCCTATCACCCATACTGCGATCAGACCATATATTATAAAAAATATACTGATGGCTTTTGTTTGAATATCAAGATGATTATTTTTGTAATTAAGATCTTTTAACTTAAAAAAAGAGTTTTTTAATTTTATTATGCTTTCGTTTTCCATAGTTAAATATTTAACCGTTTTTATTCCACTTAAATAAGTGTTTATTTCATTATAAACTTTATCACTTTGCTCCTGTATCGATAGTGTGCTTTTTTTTGTTTTAGGATAATAATAAATGCATAGACAAGCCAGAGGGACTAATTCCATTATAACAAAAAAAGAAACTGTTTTATTTAATGCAAATATAATAAAATAAATAAATACAATTTTGAAAAAATTAATAAATATCTTTACACTATCAAAACCAAATAACTCGCTGATATTCTTAACATCCGTCATTAATTTTGTATAAATTTTTCCCATTTCTGTGTGAGAAAATGCAGCGTAATCACTTTTAATGGCAGATGAAAATATGTCACTGCGAATATCATAAATTATATTGTTTTTAATTTTTGAATAGATTTTTTCCATAATGTAATTCATTGATGTTGTTAAAATGATAATACAAATTAATTCTATAAATACCTTCATTAGGTCCAGATAGCTTGAACTAGCAATGTTATTTATCAAAAACGCAACAAACTTTGGCGGTAAAATTGAAAGAACAAGCACAAAAAAGGCAATCAGAATCGCAAAAATTTCAAGTTTAAAATATTTTTTTATATAAAGAAATATAAAAGCGAATATCTGATGTTTTTTTAATTTGTTAACTAACAACATATAATTCCTTAATTTCTTTGAAATATTAATAACATTAAAGACAATTGCCTTGACCAAGACTTATGTTATATTAGAGTATTATTAACCCCTGATACTGTCGGGGGCCGGGTAGATTCCCCAGGGTCAGGGTCATGAGATTCCCCACCTTTTCCTGAAAAATACCGTTATTGATTTTAGAAGAAAATCAGAGAACG
>JAGVOW010000056.1 GCA_020052515.1 Brevinematales bacterium
CGTTCTCTGATTTTCTTCTAAAATCAATAACGGTATTTTTCAGGAAAAGGTGGGGAATCTCATGACCCTGACCCTGGGGAATCTACCCGGCCCCCGACACGGAGACATCGCCCATAAAGAGGTAATACTGACGGTCGCTTATTTTTACCAGGTCATAAAAATCCCCGCTGACTTCGCTGAAAGGGTGACGCTCCAGAAAGAGAGAAATATTTTTTCCCAGTTTCTGCGGCAGGCTTCCCATCAGGCTTTCCTGTACGGATTGGCCGATTTTGAGGTCTTTGGTCATTTGCTGGTTTTGTTCATTTACAATCTGCCGATTAATAAAGTCCTGTTTTTTGAGCCGATAGACTACAGAATGCAGAATAATACCAACCAGCATATAAATAGGCCCATTCACAATTACATGTTGGTATTCTATAGCTTTTATATCATTTTTGAATAGAATATTTAAAACAATATGAAGAGGAAAAAGCAGGGAAACAAAGAGTGTTGTCTTGAGTGTGTTGGCGTTGGAAAATGAGTAAACAATGAGAATGCACGCCATCACAAGAGACGCCACCTTAACGTCATTTCCCATAGCGGCTGCCATGTAAGTAATATAATAGACTAGAAAAGCAAGTGATGCGGTTCCTAAAAACAAGCGGTATTTTTGTAAGGCGTGAAATCGGGTTAAAATAAATAAAAATAACAAGATAACTGGAAGTCCGATTCGGGCGAAAATCAGCAAATTAAAATGGGGGATGAAAAAAGGGACATTTAAATCTACTAATATTATAAGCAATAAAGAAACCGGGCCAAAAAACAGAAGTAGATTTCTGGCAAAAACAGCGCTTCTCTCGTTCATTTCGTCCTGAAAAGCCGCTTTGTGTTTTTGAAACAGCTCTTTATCCTGCTGTTTCTTCTGCTTTTTCTCTTCCTTACTTACCTTACTGTTCTGTTCTGTTCTGTTCTGTTCTGTTCTGTTCATATATTACCCCCTATTCATAAAATTGAAAGTTTGTCAAAAGATTTCGACCCCCTAACCCCCTTAAAGGGGGAATAGACTTGTTATGCGAAATCCGGCTCCCCCTTTAAGGGGGCTGGGGGGTCAATCAATATTTTACCTCAAACCGAAAATTTGTCAATGGGCTAAAAGTTTAACCCGTTGAACCATAATCCTTTTCTCATTTCTGCCGAAATTTAATTGATTCCATTTCAGTTTTTTTAGGGGGCTTTTATGGACAAACCTGCTATCAACAAAAAGGAAGGGAAAACTTCTATTTCCTTCTTCACTCTGGATGACAACGTAGAAGAAATGGTAAGAAGCGAGATTAGCGAAGTTTTCAATCATAATAAAAATATGAATATTGAAGACAACACCAAAGATATGGTTTACACCTGCGTAAAAGAATTGATGGTAAATGCCTCAAAGACCAATATCAAAAAAACTTTTTTCATTGAAGCAAAGATCGATGAGGCGGACAAACCGCTTTATCACAGTGCCATCAAAAACATGAAGAAACTGATGCGCGAAAATTATATGGCTTATATCCGCGAAAAACTTAAGAAGTATAACCACAATGTAGAAGTATCCATTGAAGAAAAAGACAAGGGCATTGTCATTGTCGTAAAAAACCCGCTTTCTCTTTTAGAAGAGGAAGAGAAAAATATCCGTGAGACCTTGAAACAGGCCATGGAAGACGACACTTCCGACATTGCCCTTTATTATAATGACAGCGATGAAAACAAGGAAGGGGCTGGATTGGGCCTGTTTTTGATCGTCAACATATTAAAAGACATGAAAATCCACCCTTCTTATTTCAGGATAGGCGTAGTGAATGATAATACCATCGCGCGAATAGAAATTCCTTTATCTCAAGACTACGTTGGGGTTAGAGAGATTTGAGTCTATTTTAACAATAAAGTCAACTGATCCATTCCTTCAATTATCACTTCGTCGCCTTTTTTATAGGGCTTCTCGGAAACAGCGTTCCATATTTCCCCATGGATTTTTACTTTTCCATTTCTCCCCAGGAAATCCTCTAACACAATTCCCTTTTGTCCAACCATCCCTTCCCTACCGGAAGAAGCCTTTCGCCGGATAACTTTGCTGACCAAATAAGCCAGGCCGCCTACAATCAGTAGAGTCGAGGCAGTCACCAACAAAATACTGAGAAAAGACAAACGAAAAAAGGGCAATGGAGAATCAAAAAGCATAGCGGAACCCAGTATCAAAGAAACAGCGCCTCCGACAGTCAGCAAGCCATGAGAAACAATAAAAAACTCCAGGACAAACAATATAAAAGCGAGAACAATCAAAAGCAGTCCTGCAAAACTGAAGGGCAGAGACTGCATCGAATAGAGAGCGGTAATGAGCAACAACGCCCCCAGCGCCCCGGAAAAAATAGTTCCCGGGTGGATAATCTCATAAATAATGCCGTAAAAACCCAGAATCAACAAGAAGTAAACCAGATTCGGGTTTGCCAATACAGACAGCAGGCCTTCCGCCCAGTTTTTGAGGACTTCCACAAACGTAAATTTTTGATCGCCGTAAATCTGTTTCAACAGCTCTTCTTTATCGCTCGCGACATGATTAATAATGCCTTTCTTCAACGCTTCTTCACTGGTAATAGAAACGCTTTGCTTCACGGATTGAACAGCCCAATCCACATTCCTCTTTCGGAGCTTCGCAATAGATTCTATAAAAGCGATTGTATCGTTTTCTATTTTTTTTGCCAGAGTCTTCGCATTCTCGGTTTCTTTTTCCTCTCCCCCCATTCCTCCCATGCTCACCGGATGCGCCGCTCCAATGTTACAGCCGGGCGCCATCGCGGCGTATTTGGCCGAGAGAGTAATAAAAACCCCGGCAGAACCGGCGCGCGCGCCTTGAGGAGAGACATAAACTATCGTATCCACAGGAATGTTCAATAAAGCCTGAACAATGCCCCTGGTCGATTCCAACAAGCCGCCAGGTGTATCTAAGAAAAAAAGTACCGCGTCCACTTTTTTATTCTGAGCTTCTTTCAAAACTCGCTCGATATACCTTTGAGTAACAGGAGTAATCGCTTCCTTGATTTCCGCCACAACAATGACTTTTTCCTTTGAAAAGACAAGTCCCTGCAATATCATAATCAAACCAAAACACAACACAAAACTTTTTTTTAACATAATAAAGTCTCCCTTTTATTCATAACTCGTAATAATGGGCACCAGAAAGTTTTTCATCAATTGCCCATCCAGATAGATTTTTAGCCTGTAGAACCCGAAGTTTTTGGCGACTGCTGGGCTAAGTTCCGGAAAAACCAGCATCTGGTCGAGATAGGCCCTTTGACAGGAGCCGTATTTTCCCTGGAAGGTTTCAAACACAACAAAGTCTTCTCCCGAATAATACTTCTTTGTTTCATCAGGACTGACGAGTTCCACTTTTTGAATGTGTTTACTGGAAATAGTAGTATGAATATTTGTATTGAAATAGACGGTGTATAGCTTCATCTTGAGATTTTCCCCTACTCCCGTTACCTCCAGAAAATTTTTCGGCCGAAAGCCGCTAACGGTATCCCGGAAGTCATGCATCACCGCTACATTCAAAATGACACTACCGATATCGCTTTTATTATTGATTTCTTCAATATATTCCAGCTTGTTTTGTTCCTGGGCAGCGAGAATATTAATGGTAAGAAATAAGAAAAGAAAAAAAAGTGACGTTTTTAGCATAAAGGACTCTCCTTTAAAATCTCCCCTCTTGGGAGGGGTTGGGGATGAGTTCCCTCGAACTCGGAACCTTGTTAAACCTACCGCTTTTAATGCCGAGACGACCCACCCCTGTCCCCTCCCAAGAGGGGAAATGGTTTTTGATTGGCTGACCAGTTAGTTTACTTTTCCACACTCACTTCCTTCAATGGATGCAGGTCCAGGATATTATCATATACACCTTTGACTGTTCCTTTGATCGCATGGACACGCACATAAGTATAAATAGGAATAATAGGAGATTCTTCAACCAGGATCTTCTCCGCTTCATAAAAAATTTTCATCCGTTGAGAAGGATTCTTTTCTCTCTTAGCCTTTTGAATCAGCTCATCGTATTTCTTATTGGACCAGCCTGTTTGATTGTTCCCGCCATCAGTTACAAACATATCCAAGAATGTATTAGGGTCGACATAATCCCCGATCCATCCCGCTCTGGATAGATCATAATCCAATGATTGAACTCTCTGTAGATACACTTTCCACTCTTGATTTTCCAGGGCAACATCAATATTCAGCTCTTTTTTCCACATCTGCTGGATGGCTTCCGCGATCTTTTTATGATCTTCCATTGTATTGTAAAGAATCGTAATGGAAGGGAAGCCTTTTCCTTCCGGATAGCCCGCCTGAGCCAGAAACTTCCTCGCTTTTGCCGGATTTTCCTTGTCTCCCGCATAGCCCTTGTAATTGGGCATGGATTCCGGAACAAAGCCATAGTTTGGAATCTGCCCGGCCTTTCCAATGTATTTACAGATGTAGTCACGATTAATGGATAATGACAAAGCTTTTCTGACCCTTACGTCAGACAACGCTTTGTTTGCATTTATATGAATACGGTAAAAATAAGTCCCCAAAAACGGAGCCTTGTGAAACTCCGGCTTTTGCTTCATTTGATCCATTCTTTCGGAAGGAATCGTATCGATCCAGTCGAGTTCATTATTGAGAAACATTTCCAGGGCGCTGGATGCGTCTTCATAGGCATAAAAATAAACGGTGTCCAATTTTACTTTTTCCCTATCCCAGTAAGTAAGCGATTTAACCAGTTTAATGTGATCCTTTGGGAACCATTCTTTCAAAACAAAAGGCCCATTCCCCACAATGTTTTGAGGAAGGATCCATTTATCCGACCCCGCCTTTTCAATCACATGCCTGGGCACGGGAAGATAAGTTTGAAAAGAAAGAAGTGAGATAAAATAAGGCGTCGGATTCTCCAGAGTCACCTGAAGAGTAGTTTTATCTATTGCTTTAATACCAACCTCTTCCGCCTTTACCAGCTTTTTTGTATAATTTTGCGCGTTCTTTATGTACCAGAGCTGATAGGCATACTCTGAGGCTGTTTCAGGAGAAAGCGCGCGAAGCCAGGAATACCGAAATGTTTCGGCGTCAATAGACACGCCGTCTGACCAGGCAGCATTTGTCCTCAAATGAAAAGTATAAACCAGTCCGCCGGAAGAAACTTCCCACTTCTGAGCCACGCCCGGAATGGGAGATAAATTGGTGGGATTGTAGGCGGTCAAACCCTCGAATATCTGCATCGCGAGTTTGAACTCCGGCACCCCTGTCATAATGGCGGGATCCAGCGTCTGCGGCTCAGTGCCATTATTGAATCGTAGAGTCATTCCCTCGTTTTTTGCTTTTCCGCAGGAAAAGAATAAAAAAACAACCAAAACTAATAATAATCCTTTTGCTAATCGCATTTTCAACTCCTTACCGCCTCATCCCTCTTCTCCAGACTTGGAGAAGGGAGACGGGGGGATGAGGCGAGGCGTTTCAATCTATTCTTTTTCAAATTTTCTTTCACAATCCATTGAATGTGCTTGCTCTGATTCTGAGCCATCTGTTCAAACGCATGCCTGCCTTCTGCCGGAAGCGCCGCAATGGCTACGCTCCATCCATATCCCAGGGTTTTACGTAAAGTGTTCTGATTATCGGAAGGTTTTGCCTCAATATTCTCAAACCCCAATGTAATATGAGCAAGTATTTTTAAAAGTTTCACTATTATTGACTTTTCTTTCAGCAGCTTCGGTTCGCATAAAGCCGCGATCACGGCGCGTTTTTCCAGATCATTGCCTTCTGCCCATTCTTCGAGATGACCAATGATCTCATTCAGATTTTTATGATCGGCGATTTCTTGAATTCCAATCGCTACTGCTTCCCTTACTCTCCAGCTTTTATGGGAAGCAAATTTTTTAATAAAATTTAATACACTTTTGATGCCGCTCCGATGAAGAACACAAAAACCCACTATCCCGCACATCATAACAAATTCTTCCGGGGAATTGTTCAGACTGTCATTGTTGAATGATAAACATTCAGTTACTTCTGCTTCTGTCGCGCTTTTAGAAAATGAATACAAAAGCGATAAATTCCCTCTTGGCCCCGGCAATCCGGAATTCTTGAAAAGAGTATCAATTGTTTTGGTCACTTCGGCACCCCCCGGGTCAATTATGTTATCATAAAATGGAAAAAAGGTAAAAATATTTCTGTTATTTTTCTCCTTTTTCTTTTATAATAATAGGCAAGCCAATAATTGGAGGGGTTATGAAAAAACAGTGTTTGGGGATTTTAACCGCTTTATTCATTTTTTCTTTTATATCATGCGGCGGCACTTATAAAGTAACGCATAAAAAAGGGCCGAATTATCCTGGAATTACCAATAACGCAGTAAGTTTCAGCTTGTATGCGCCGGAAGCATCACTGGTAACTATCGCGGGCACTTTTAATGGATGGAACCCCTATTCCACAAAGATGATGAAGGATTCTCAAGGCACCTGGCATACAAAGCTTTCCCTTCTAAAAAACATTCATTATGAATACAAATACATTGTCGACGGTTACTGGATATCCGACCCGGAAAACCCTGATACTGTGCCGGATGGAAACGGCTGGGTGAACTCGGTGTTTGTGTGGAAGTGAGGTGAGGCCCCAGTAGAGCTCATTTATTATTAAAAATGGTTATCTTTTTACTTCTGATTTCTATTTTTTTAGCACTATCAATATAGCCGCAATAGATAGCATTATTACCATGATTTAAAAAGACTTTCATAGTATATGGCGAAGTCGGTTCGATTTTTACCAGTTTACTTATAGTTTTAGTTTTACTTTTACCCTTTTTTGTAGTTGAAGTTGTAGTGGTAGTTATTTTTTTATAAGTATATTTAAATTTATAGGTTCTCGCGTTTACTTTTACATACAGATTATTCAGATCGATTTGTTTATCTGCTGAAAACAGAACATCCAGAGGATTAAAATTCTGTTTATCTATTGTAAATCCAACATTCAAAGAGTTTGTGCTCACTGAAATATTATCGATCGGCTCGATGATATTAATGACGTATTGATTATCAAGAACGGCTTCAATATTGTTTTTAGCAAGCATTTTATTTGCCAGAAAATAATCGAATACATTTTTTCTATAAAATAATTTATCATACTGTTCTAAGTCATATAGTGTAAAACCTTTCGCTATTTTAGTAGTTTTGACAATCTCTCTTGGACAATCATAATATCCGAAATTGTCCTGAAAGAAGAATGTTTTGTCATCAAATAACAACTTAATATAATTATAGCTACGTGCATTGAAGATAATCAATTTATTATTGGCATTTTTCGCGACGATATACTTTCCGGTATTTTTATTCGCCGATGTGCTGAACGGCTTCATTTCGGAGATATCTTCTATTTCGTTTAAATTTGTTATGATTTCTCCCAGATAGTTTCTGACCGACATGGTATCATTGTTTTTTTTCACTAATAGGAACCCGGGATTTGGAGTAAAACAGACGGTTGCTATGTCATCATTGTATTTATTCGTAATATAGCCTTTCATAGACCATAACTGGTAAGTTTTATCCGACGATTCTGTCAGGAAAAACTTGCTGTCCGTTGATACTTGAATGGACTTTATTTCATAGGCGAGGTTTGTATAAATAAATTTTGCCTTCCCGCCGAGGCTCCAGATTTTCAAAGTTTTATCCTTTGAAGCGGACAGGATGTTGTTGCCAATTGGAGTCACAGCCAGGGCGGTAATCTGGTTGTCATGGGCTTTAAATGTCCTGAGGAAATTACCGGCTGAATCCCATGTCGTGATATGATAATCCGGCAATCCGGTAAATATCTGTGAATCGACGGGGGAGACAGTAAAACAATCCACAGCCCTGTTCCCGTTAATTGAACCAAGTAATCTCCCGCCCATACTCCAGACGTCTAACTTATTTTCCTCATCCGCGGTGACGATTTTATTATCAGGGGTTATGATGATCTTTTCAGCCGGTTTCTTTAATCCCCGTATAGTACGAATTATTTCGCCTGTAGTATTCCATATTTTGATAGAATTATCATCCCAGGCGGTAAAAATAGTTCTTAAGTCAGGGGATGCCGCTATAGCCGATATCTGGGAATTTTGAAAGGATAAAGTTTTCACTAAATAACCATTAGTGTACCAGATTTTTATCGTATCATCGGCGGACGCAGATATAAAATTTTCGCCGTTAGGCAATAATTGAATATCTCGTACAATACCTTTATGGTTTCTCAAATTTTTCACTATATTTCCATTGGTATTCCATATTATAATTGAATTATCAGCGGAACCTGAAATAATTGTTTGATTGTTTTTTGTTAAAGCCAAGCTTTTGACATAATCAGTATGCCCGATGAATCTTTTAACAAGTGTTCCGTCTCTGGAAAATAGTTTAATGATCCCATCAGAATAACCGGCAACGATGTGCTGACCGTCTTCACTCACGGCAAGGGATTCCACATAGTTTCCATCAGAATTCTCTTCCTTGATAGTCGATAATAAAGCGCCCCATGTGGACCAGATTTTTATAGTGCCATCCCAGGAAGCAGATAGAATTTCCTTAAATGGGAAGGACGAAGTTACTTTGATCTTGCTGACGGCATCATCGTGCGCCTGAATATTGTTCAAGAGATTTCCATAGGGATCCCAGATTTTGATGGTTTTATCTTTTGATCCGGATACGAAAAAACCTCCGCCAGGCTCCACATCTAAAGAAGTTATTTCCGCGTTATGACCTATGACTGTCCTGTATTTAATACCGTCAAATGTCCATATCTGGATTGTTTTATCAGAAAGCCCGGCAATAATAAAGTTGCCGTATGGATTAAACGCGACGGCATTAACTATCGCACCTGTATTTATAGATTTAACAAATGTCCCGTCGGCCAGCCAGATTTTTATCGTTTTATCAAAAGAGCCGGTAATAATAAACCTGGAATCCGTAGTCACCGCTAAACAACCCACAGCCCTCTGATGGCCGCTTTTTATGATGGCTTGAGTAGATTTTCCCCTTTCATAAGACGTATAGTCAATCCTGGTAAAATTCGAACAGCCGGATAGTAAAAACAAAATTAATATTAAGGCTCTATTAAAATTCTTCATAATTATCAAAATGCTCGCTATCAAAAAGTATGATTTCATAACCCGTTTCACGATAAGTATTGTCTGAACTATTAAATGAGTTAGTCAGAATATTGACCATCAAGTCTGAAAATTGCTGGTATTTTAAATTAATCATTTGACTGTCAAAATCATCATTTTCCTGGGCTTTTTTAAAATTTACCAGAGCGTTGGATATCGCTTCCACATTAGCGGTACAGTTGTATAATTTAAAATTATTTAATCCCAGGTAATAGTAACAGTTATTCTTTTTGAATGGATTGTCTTTATTTTTGTTATAAGTGTCATTTATACCAGGTTGTATATTATCCATTAAATATTGCATTGTAAAATTCCCAAGCTCATAAAACCTTTCATTATATAATTTTCTGGAATCTTCAAAGACCTTGTAACAAAAGTTTTTGCTTTCTACCAGGTCAGTATATTTATTTTCCAGGATGGTTTTTAATTCTTCTTTGGTTTTGGAACTTTTCTTGTAATCCGATGGTCCAAAATCTTTCACTGTAATATAGATTTTTCTATGGTTAAAATTAGTAATTGCGATGTTTATATTGAACACATTGGTCCTGATACTCTCAATGGTATCTTTGTTTTTATAGTTGGTAACAATAGTGTTTGATGTACCGGGAATGATTTCAGTATTGAAATATTTATAATACTTCACTGGAGAAAAGAAAGCATTATTTGTCATGAAACTATTTGAAAGGACCGCATTGGATAACACAATGAGCGGCAGAATTCTATTTTCATCAAAAGATACGGTGTCAAAGACAGATATGATTCGCCTCGGATAGGGAGATAGCATATCAAATTTATCTAAAATCCCAAATTTATCAAAGGACTCCGACGGCAGCAGGAAGCATTTAAAACTGGAGTCGGAGTTTTTCTTTATTAGTTTGATTTTAGGAACCATACTGGAATTGGTGTTTGTATTACTGTCTTCAGAAAATTGAATAATTGAAAAATTTTCCTTTTGGACTATCGTAATAGCCCCATCCATCAAACTTATTTCATCAGAATACCCCAAAACGCTCAACATCAAGAAAAAAGAGATTGTCAATATCATATTGTAACGCATGATGTCCTCCTTATATTTTATCAAATTATACCGCTTTCGTAACCATATTCCGCTTACCGCTCTGGTCAAATTCAATCCTGTAATACTTGAAAACTCCATTTCTTTTTTGTATAGTATTTTCAATAACGTCCCTCAATTTTTTCTCATGAGAAATCATTAAAATACTCACTTTCTTTTCAAAATATATTTTTTCAATGATAAATTCCAGCAACTCTTTTTTTAAATTGATATCCAGTGATGTCAATGCCTCGTCAAATATAAACAATCGAGGCGGGTGTTTTTCCGGATAATACAAAAGCCTGGCAATGGCTAAACGCTGTTTTTCCCCGCCGCTCAAGTCTATCATATTTTTTTTCAGGCATTCTCTGCTTAATTTCACAAATTCCAGATTCTTTATAATATAATCATCAATATTCTCCAGTTCAGGGTATTTGCTGCGCTGATAAATACTGTTTTTATAATAAGTATAAATTTCCCTGAGATAATTCTCAACATTCATCCTGTAAGTTCCCAGCGATTCATTAACCAACTGCGGAACATACCGGATAATAGAGCTGATATAGCGGTTATGAACATAACCTTCACTTGAACTGTATGTGATTTTATGATCATCATGTCCATAATAGTTTATTTCACCGCTCTTAATAATCTCTCCGCCTATTAGAAGCTTGAGAAATGTCGATTTTCCGCTACCGGATTTCCCTTCCAGGTAAACAAATTCATTGTTATATAAATTAAAATTCAGGTTTTCAAAAAAGATTTGATTATCATACTGAAAATTAACCTGATTAAACTCCAGTACTTTCCCTATCTCCCCTCTTGGGAGGGGTTGGGGGTGGGTTTCATTTATTATATCAATGTCAATTTTGGTTTCTTCAAAATGGATCTGGCTGAATTTACGGGTAATCGCTTTAAATTTAGCCGGATCAGACGAAAGCCTGCAGTCCCGAAAATCTTTTAAAGATAAAAGGTCCACGATTCTTCCTGTATTATTTACTTTTTCTATAATAACTACTTTTGAAGATACTTCTTTCGTTTCAGCGAGCTCCAGGATACTATTGTAATTCAAGTCATGCGCGACCATCAGGCATGAAGAGAATTCTCCGGCCCTTACTTTTTCAAACAATGTTTGGAGTATTTTATCAGCCGTTTCCGGATCAATATTCCTGACAAATTCATCCACCAGAAGGATGGTATTCTTTTTTTTCATCACTTTCGACAAGAAAAACCTCTGGACCTGTCCGACAGAAAATTCATCCTGAAATTTTCCTTTCCGGATTTTTTTATCATAAAATTTATGATTTTTTGCCTGAAAATCAAGGCCGGCCTCTTTCATGGTTTTATTCAGTAACTTATCCATTTCTTCTTTTTTAACATAGGGTTTAATCATACTAAGCGTTTCCATGATGGTGTCCGCAAAGCTGTTCTTTTTGGCCGGTTCGTTAATCAGCTGTTTATAGAGCGGGACCAGCTTGTGAAAAATATAAAAATTCTGAGGAATATAGGAAAAATATTCTTTACGGATATCTCTTAAGTTTTTTAAATGCTTCGCCAGTTCCCTATCATGGTTTTTCTTTGACTGATCAGGACTGGTAAATAATTGAGAAACACTGTCAGTTAAGATGCTGACATCATTATTCCCATTGAAAAGAGTGATATTGCCTTTCTGGAATAATGTTCTGTCATTATTTTTCAGAATACTTTTTAATAAAGTGGATTTTCCCGCGCCGCTCACACCGATCAGGAAAATGATCTCACCGCGCTTGAGAGTCAAATTGTCAATCTGCAGTATGGGGTCAGCAAATTTATTACTGGTAAATACTTCCAGGTTCTCAAGTTTGAGATTCATATAGTCCTCTCTTTTTTTTGATCTGATTGATCATCAGCAAACCTGTTAAAAATATTGCCAGGAATAATAGAAAATAATAAAAAATAATAAAAATCAGTTCTTTAGCAACAACAAAGCCTGTCCCGGACTGCAACCCGATGTATCGTATGATCTGCACCAGTAATTTGCCGATGGAATGCGGGTATAAAGAAAGACTGTTGAGATTCCCGGTTTCCCTGAGGTACCACAATCCGCTTTCCAGAATAAAAGCGGTGATGAGTGCGTAAGAAACCCTGGAAATAATTCCAAGCAGGCAATAGCGTTCCAGAATATATTTCGCAATCTGAAATTTTGAATACCCGATCACCTGAAGATAGTTCACATCTTCCTTATGAATGGAGTTTTCCATTCTCTGTTTCAACCAGAAATAAAATTCTGAGTTGACAATAAAAGCTATGCCGAATGACAGGAAATAAATGGTAAAATTGTCCTGCATCGAAGAGCCTTTTATTCCGACAACAATCAGCAATATGGTAAGAATGGAAGGCACCACAATCAGCATTTCATAACCTGCCCTGAAAATAATATTGACCAGCCTGATCAGAAAATAGACGGGAGAAGATTGATCTTTACTGTATTTTTTAGTGACTATTTTATTGATCGTATAGATTGAAGTAATCACCATGGTTAATAATGAGATGATCAGAACACTGATGATAAAAATGAGTATATTCGGAATAGAATAGACCAATTCTGAATACACAGTGCTGAAACCATCGCGATTATCAATATAACCGAGATTGAGTTCTTTAATACTATAATCTATTTTTGCTTCATTTTTTGCTTCATTTGTGGATATGTCATAAAGGCTATTGATTGGAACCCCGCATTTTCGGCACTGGGTCCTGCTGCCGTTATTGGTAGCGCCGCAGATTAAATGAATGGTCATTTTAGTATGATAAATATTAAAAAGGCCTTGACTTTCGACTGTCAAAATCCCTTTTCTATTTAGATCGCTCATGTCCTTGCGGAATAAGAGAGCTTCTCTTTTCAGATCATTATATTGAAATAAATTGTCCGCCAGCGGAATCATAATGAGCGTCAGATAAAGCAGGACAAGAACCAGGATATGCAGCGTAGTTTTCAGTTTATTCATGATTCTTTCCTTTTTATAGTAATACGTTGCAGACTATTTTTAATGGTTTTCGCGTACTTATTATCAAAATTAAAACAAATGATAAAAGAAAATATCTGCATAATAAACGAGATAAACAGGATGAATAAAAATAAAATGAAAATATTACCGAGAGCCATATAAAACTCGGATGGCCTGTTAAATAAAATCTCTATATTCCGGAGCAGAGAGGGTCCCAGACCGGCATTCCCGCGAATGGTCATTTCAATAAAAATACTGATGGATATGAAAATGGACAGGTTTTTAGAAAGCAGATTGATTAAAAATGAAATGTTATTCCTGGTAATCATATAACTGATAGTCAGGAATGAATACCCCTCAATGTCCATATAATCGACAAATCCTTCATTAATAAAATCATCCTCAAATTTTATTTCCATCTGGTGCAGAATGGAATTGAGAATGCCTATTCCAAATACTACCACAAGAATATTCAGGAAGGAAAGATTATTATTAAAAAGAATCAGTGAACCTGTAAAAACAAAGGGTAAAAATGAAAGAACAATCACAATCAGATAAAAACCTTTTAAAGCTATTTTGACAAAAGGATTGCTGATAAAATGGTATTTGATAGATATTTTTAGAAGCGGCAGAAGCAGGGATATGAGGAAGATAATGATATAACTACCCGAGAAAAAACGGATCGAATTGACAAAAGCGGTCAATATGGATTGATCGTATTTTATCATCTCATGGACGCTGATTGCCCAGGAATTGAAATAATCCCCTATAAAAGGCGCCAGTTCAAAAGCCTTATGATTGAACATATCCGCAAATAAATAAAATAAGAAAGTAAAAAAGAATAGACAGAATAAATAGAACACGGAATACAGGCTGATCCATCGAAGCAGGATGGATTTATCGCTTTCTTCTTTAATTGGCATAGGGGTCTCCTAAAATAGCCGCCTCATCCCGGCCTCCGGCAGGTTGTCGCTAAATAAATAATTCTAATGTAGCCGCGGGCTTTAGCCCGCGTAAATTAAGCGCAAGCTAAAGCTTGCGGCTACATTTTTCAATTTAGCGACAACCTCCCGGCAGGGCAGGGTGAGGCGTTTCCACTAATCCCCGCTAGTAATTTCCTCTCTCAGCCAGATTGCCGGGTTCTGGTTAAACTCTGTCTGAATATTGAAATTCGCCATGATATCTTTTCTATAATAGGTGTTTACACCAATACAGAAAAACCAGCCCCAGACTTCCTCGGTATAAAAACTGTATGTGATGTTCCATAAAGCGGTATCAGCATCAATTTTATCAAATGAGGAAATGACATCAACAATATTCTTATTGATGTGGCTTAAATTGGCCAATGTTGTCGGCAGGACGGATTTATTTCTGGTATAATAAAAATCCCTGTAGATATTCAATGAATAACGCCAGGAATAAATAGCCATATCAAATTTCTTTTCCACTAAATTCTGCCTGAATTCCCGAGTATCAGGAATATTTACGATCGATATATTTCCAAGGCCGATGGAATTCAAATGCTCCTGATATATATTGGCCAGTTGAAAATCCAGGTTATTTTCTTTTGAATCGATGCCCTGGACTGTGATTTTTACATTGTTCAGACGTTTTTTTATGATTTTATTAAAATCGTCTTTTAATTTTGACTCAAACAAGGACTCATTTATTTTTCTTTTGTATTTCTCCTTATCAAATGGAAGTAATATCTGGCTGATATCCTTTTCTCCCGATGATGTGTTAAATTTATTGACCAGATAGGGAGAAAAAATCGGTTTAAAAAGCACATCGATTGGCCCCTGCTTCGTACTGAAAATCTGACTTTTAAAATCATTAAAATTCAGGGCGTTTCTAAAAAACTGTCTGGTATCCTTATTGTATTTCTCATCGCCATTTTTATCCTTGAGACTGAGATTATATATCAAGGCGTACATTTTCTCGGGAAACGGCATTTTCATATAGGAGACTTTGTTATAAACCTTTGAATTAGGGTCATTTAAAGTTTCAACTAATTTGCTGTTCGGGATGATATTGAAAGCCACATCAAGTTTACCGGTCATTAACAGATTGATTTTAATGAGAGGGTCCTGGGCTAACTGATTAATTTCCAGTTTGGAAATTTTTCCCGAGTAATTGGTTAATTCCGGCGCTACCTTTGAATAATCCTGATTCAGTTCCAGATAATGAACTACGGTATATCCATCCGGTAATTTTTTATCTTTGTAAACAAAAGGCCCTGTTCCTACCGGGCGATTTTCAAAATTCCTTTTTTTATTATAAAGATTCTGATCGTTATCATCATTAAAATCGTAGCTTTCTTTCATGGCCTTTGGATCATCGATAAACATATGCCATGGAATAACATACATGAATGAAAGCATTCTGGCCAGATCATACACAGAAAGTCTTTCCTTCGTTTTAACCTTGATTTTATAATCACTTACCTTTTCAATATCTTCCACATTCAGGGTTTTGAACTTTAGGTAAGTATTAATCTCATCAATCGCGCTGGGTTTATGCAGTGTGCCTTTTACTACCCGGTAAGTGAAAACCACATCATCAGCGTTAAAATCACGGCCGTCATGCCATCTGACACCCTCTTTCAAATCAATGATAAAAGTATCGCTTTTTATACTCTGGGCTTTGATGTTGTTGATGTCGATAATTTTAGATCCGCTTGCCGATACCGCTTCAATTGTATTTGATTTCGCGAGGCCGTATTTTGCGTCCACATTATATAACTGGTTGTAGGTTGGGTCCTGCAGCTGGGCAAACAGAGGTGAGTAAAGTAAAATATGGAACATAAAAGAATCCCTGTCCTGATCATCCCCCTTTAAGCCTGTTACCGGTTCCAATCGCGGGGAATTATTATCAATATTGAATCTGAAAGTGCTGCCAAAAATGCGCGCACTGAATGCCAGACTGAGCGTTAAAACCAGCATAAAAATTTTCTTGTTCATCATATGTCCTCCCTAAAATTTAATCTATAGCTACCTCCCCCTTAAAAAAGGGGGTTGGGGGGTTGTCCCTCGTTGGTTTGTTCCAGGAACGTTTTACAACCCCCTGGCCCCTTTTTTAAGGGGGAATTTTAATACCCTGTCAACTTATACTTAAATACAAATTTATCTAATTCATCCGTTATAATAAAACTGTTATTTAAGAGACAATCTTCCTCATCAGAAGGGACAAAGCCATTTTTATTATACTTCAGGAATAAAATATTATTTCTCATGTTGATGATCAATTCTGTTTCTTTCTTATTTTTATCATAAAAAGAATAAATAGCATCTATCTTTTCATTAAAAAGATGATTTAACTGTTTTAACTGCGATGCCGCATCATTCCTGATAATATTCTTCCCGCCGCTATAGTCCAAAACCACAAGCCTTTTCAGATTGTTTTCATTTTTTGTGCTGTTATCAGTTGATCCATGTTTGTAGAGAAGAACACGGCCGGGGTAGAGCATAACGACATCATCATAATAATCGCCACGGATGAGCTTGTTTTCGGAAAGCATTTTATTAAAGGAATCCGGAATATTCAATGTGTTTGTTCTGGTGAGATCAATCCTGTCCACATAAGATTCAGGGATTTTTGTGGTGGTTGAAAAAATCACCCAGAGGTTATTATCTATTGCCCGGATCTTTTTTATCTCATAAACCAGATTATTCCCCTTTATATTATACCCCAGCTCTCCTACCCTGATATTAATGTTATTCTGATGAGATTCTGATATCAGCATTCCTGATAAATCAATATCAGAATTCTTTCTTTTCAGACTTGACCTGACAGCTTCCTTCAGCCTGTTCATATCGAGGAGATCGCTTAAATCTGCCGTATTGGTCAGCACAGCAATCATTTTATCTTCCATATACTCTTTTAATGTTTTTTTCTTATTCTTCGTCAATAAAACAGGCCAATCACCCGCAGTGTTTGTTCCAAAATAGCCGTCATACTTCTTAAAATCCGGGAGCCGGCTTCTATCTGCATGATATTGTTTCATCAGATTATTAAAATCGATCGTCATTTGCTGATAAACCTTATTGTATTCGGCTTCAAAATGAACAAAATCGTTTTGTTTATTCATAGTGTATTTACTAAAAAGACTATTGAAAAGGGTATTATGGATAAGCTGGTTCAGAACTTTCTGATAATCATCGCTATAAAAAAATTTCCCGGCCTCCGTATCGAACTCCTTATAATTACCGGACAATAAGCGGATTCTGTCCTGGAAATAATTCCTGTTCGAAGTAATTTTTGAAAAATCTTGAATGGCATTCGTATACTTCATTTTGAGTTCTGATAAGGTTTCATTAAAATAGTTTTTTATATCAAAATAGCCTTTCAGGTTATTTTTAACATCGAGGACAATTTTATTTTCGATTGCTTGCTCATTCTTTTTTTTCAGGTTCAGATTTTTATTTAATTCATTATAGAACAGGGAAACATTTTTTATACGGTCAACAAAATCCGGGAATATTAAGCGAATATCGGAAATGGATTTAAGTTTTTCATCAGGCAAATTCCGGGAATAAACGGCCGTGTTAGTAAAATAATTGGTGTAGAAATGAATCGGGTTCCAGATTTTCATTTGTACCATTAAAGACGATTTTCCTGATTTTTTATCCATAAAGTTTTTCCGAATCAGGCTTTTGAGAAATTGTTCCTTATCAATAAAATAAAACTGATTGCTTTGACAGAACTCCTGGATGTCCTCATTATTTTTGAGATAATCGGATAATGCCCTGTTATCCAATAAATTAGATAATTTAGCTTGAAACAATGAGTGTTTATCCATATAAGCAGCGGAATTTGAAACAATTGACCGACATTGATTCAGGAATTTATTATTTATCAGGCTGCCGGATAATGAATCAAAACAACACTCATCTGAGGATGAATATTCTTCCGCCAGTTTCTCATCCATGGTTTCATAATAACCGGAGATGAATTTGAATGAATATCCTGTAAAATCATTGATTATATTATTGGTTTTTGCTTTCTCTTTATCGGGAAATAAATAGCCTAAACTCTTGACACTATCTAAGTAGTTGTGATAATTCACCAGAACCTGAGGGATGTTATCTATCAAACTATCATAAAATTTTGTTATATTATGACTTGTGTCTAAAAGAGTGTCATAAAATTGGTTTTGGTAACGGGTTTCTAAATTTTCTAAGTTTGTGACGCCATAACTGAAATTGGATAAAACAGTGTAATATTTCATAAAAGTGGCTTCTATTAATGAATCAGCCGCTTTCAGAAAACTGGTTTGGTTCATTTTAATGTTTGTAAAATACGGTGAATTGGTATAAGAAAAATCCAGCAGGGTTTTGTAACTATCTAAGTAATTATCATTTTTGGCATCGCTAATATTATAGTTTTTCTGAAATTCTAAAAAATAATTCTCATCCTGACTATAGTTTTTTATATTAAACCAGGAGTGATAAGACTCTTCAAAAGAATTATCAATAAAATTGGATAGTTCAAATAAGGAATTATCAGGCTCGAACTCGCAAGGGACAAACAAATCAGTGGAATCATTATAGTAATAATTCAGATTATACGATAGCATCTGCTTCATATCGGGAAGCGAAGCTAATGCTGCGCTTGAACAAAAAAATTTCGACAGTACCTGTTCTCTATTATCCTTCTGTTTGAACATGCCGGTAATCGTATCTTTATAATCCCGGGATAGTTTATTACAGATCCGCTGGAAATTATAGTCTTCTATCCGGTAAGCCAGGTCACTTTCAATACTGTCAAATATCGGCAACTGTTTTTCCGAGGCATCAAACATGGAACATTTATTTTCAAAAGACTGGAATTGATACGGCGGTTTGATAAAATAGATATAATACTTATCTTTTGAAGCTATCTTGATAGTCAATTGTCTCTTGTTGTCATACCCGTATTTAAAAGCATAACAAATATTGGATGACAGACTGGTAATATTACCCTCGCCGGGTATAGTGTTTGGAGTATTGATTACACTATTATCTTTTTGTGAATAATATAAAAAGGAATCTTTGTTGTTTTTAAACTTAGTAAAAAGATCGCTATTAATTTTATCCCCAACTTTTAAACCTGTATAAAAATAGAAATTATTCTTTGTGGTTTTATAGTAAAAACTAACCTGTTTTTCTTTATAAACAGTAAAATCAAAGTTTTCCGGCTGAATTTCCTCAATAAAATTCAGCTTGGTCAATCGAAATTTCTCCGGTTCGCTGTTCGTATTGCGGAAGATATATAAGTAATATTTGTAATCATTATCTTCACTTACCTGGCCATAAAAAGCATGGTACCAGCTATCCGCAATTTTCTTTGAACTGATATATTTCAGGTTCAAACAATTTTCCTGATCCTGAAAATATCTATTTTGAAAACTACCCGCGAATAAAAGAGCCGGCACAAAAATGAGAGCTATCAGAAATTTATACATTTGTGTAAATCCTAAACTATATTCCCCCTTAATAAAGGGGGGAATTACTATATCTTACTTCAAATCATCAACCCCGGAATCTTCAGAATTCAACATGATTTCCGGAGCATTGACTGCTTCAATAGGGAAATTAACCATTCCAAAGCGTTCCGAATTTCCGTCTACAGAAATAGCATCATTTCCTTCAATGGTTACATGGTAAGCCCACGCATAATTTCCGGATTGATACAGGCTGTCATTCTTATTCCTGAAAAAGGTGTTAATGGTAATTTTTGCTTTATTTCCAGCTAAAACACTGGTAATCTGCTTGCTATCTATTATTGCCTCATATTTTAATACATTCTCAAGCTGATCTACTGTATCTTCACTGAATTTTATGATCTTATCGGACTTTGGAATAACATAAGCGACAAATTTCATCTTAAAAGGAGTTTTTACAATATTCTTCTCCAACACAGTAATATTCAGGGTTAATTTCGGTTTAATAGGCTCGGATTTCAGTTCAAATTTCAGATTGTCCTGAGCATTTTTAATTTTTACACTGTATATTTTAGTGCTGTCTGAATCCTGCCAGAATTCAACTTTTTCTCCATTTAAGCCGGATAAATAAAATTCCCCATTATTATCCGTTTTTTTAATTTCATTCTTCGATATTCCCTGTCTCTGGATGAGTAATGTGATATTTTTCGCCGGTATTTTATTCACAGTCAAAACAATCTTATTCGTATAATATGATGATTTTTTAATGGTAAAGGTTTTTGTAGATTGTAATTCGTCGCCGGTAAAATCATTGTCATTATCCCAGGCGTTCACGGTTGCTTTAACAGACGCCGCATTATTATCAAAAATGATAGTATTTGCCTGCCAATAGTTGTCTCTATTTCTTTCAAGGGGGAAAGTCTGCTCCCGGGAACCGTCATTAAATTTTATTTCCGCTTTACTGACTCCTGAAGGATCGGAAATTTTACACCTGAAGTTATAATTTCTGCCGCTGACAAAGTTGTTTATTGCTGTGTCAGAGGGGCTGATGCCGATCACCGGCCCGGCAACATCATTGTCTACGCAGGCAGCAACATAGGGTTTACTCTCAATATCATTGTCATCAACCGCTTGAAATGTATATCTTCCCGGTTCAAATTTTTGCGGTGAATCGGTAGTATAATATCCTTTTCCTTTTACCAACTCGAGATCCAGGTAACTTACACCTTTTTTGAGGATTCTTAAAGTTGAAACCGCGCCTTTGCTGTTAGCAACAACGATCTTAAATTTATATTCATTGTTATCGAGCATGCTTTCCGTAGTTTTACCTTTAGTGACATTGACACATAACACTGAAGATATATAAAATCCGGTTTTTGTCGCAGCCGGTTCAATTATATTTTCCTGGTCTGGTTCATTCTTTACCGGGGTAGAAACAATAGCTTTTTCAGCCTTTGGTTTTTCAGTAGGTTTAATGATTTTTGCCGGAGCGGCTTGAACCGTAATCATATTAGTTGAACTATCGCTAATCACAATTGAATAAACATTATTATCGGGTTTATCAGACAATTCTCCAATCCAGAATATAAAATATTCCTTTGGTTGAATAATTTCCGGCGCGAAAAAGGCAACCGTATAACGGCCATTCAAACCCAATGAAGTCAGAGGATAAGTAAACAACTTGTTTTTATCAGCGCTGTTTTGAATGTGGAGAAACGCGTTTTTATTATACCGAATGTCTTTCAGATAGATATCGAATTGATAATTATTTTTGGGTTTAAGATTGATACTGGTATCAGTATTGAGAATGGTTTCTTCCTGTTTTTGCGTTTTTAAGTCATACACAATAATCTTACCAATCTGCTGGTTTTTACTGCATGAAAAACATAACGCACCTATAACCAACATAATCACATAATATTTTGCCTTCATCATACAGAACTCCTTAAAATCCATATAATATATAATCTTCCTTAAAATAACCCAAATTCAGAATGGAATTCATTATACCCTGATTTTTAGAAAAAACAGAAAATTTGAAAAATTATTCTTGAAAAGTCATGATTTAGCGATCATTGTTTTTACCCTCTCAAAGACATCTGTTTTTAATTCTTTTGGGGAGTTAATATTAGACTCTTTATTTGTATACATCAAACTACCCTCCCTCCATTAACTATAGTAAATCAGTCTCACGGTATATTTTCCACCAAGGAATAGTGTAGCTAAGGCGAAAAAAAAACACAATAAATAAGACCTTTGCACAATATCAAATAACTTAGCCGCTCAACCCTGAATTAAAAAAATTCAGAACGAATTGGGCTAAAATTACCGATTTCTATCACCGTTTTCCCGGCTTATCCCGCCGGAAATGGGATTTAGGGCGCAATTCACCCTATATCGCAAATAAGAGACTTGCTGTTTTACCGTGCAAAGGTCTTTAATTTTCAATATTTTTTCCGAGATCATCCTAAAATGAGCTTATCCAATTGTTTTATTGCGGTTTTATTGATCAATAGTTATAATTTTTTCCATCAATAAGTTTATCTGGAGAGAAAAATATGAGATTATTGATTTGTTTCGTTTTAATTTTGACCACTTTCCTGCCCGCTTATTCCCTGTCTCTTGGCCGATTCAATCTGACAAAGGGCGTTTATGAATACCGTATGGAAAATGGGTTAAAAGTCATTATTAAAGAAGACCATTCCTCTCCTCTGGCGGCTTTTGGCGTTTTTTACCGCGTGGGATTCCGCGATGATTTGCCTGGAAAAACAGGCCTGACGCACCTTCTGGAGCACATGCAGTTCAAAGGCACAAAAACCTACGGCAAAGGGGAAATAGCCAGGACTCTTACGGACATTGGCGCGAAATTTAACGCTTTTACCTCTTATAACACGACAGGTTATTGGGAAAATCTTCCCGCCGCCGGCCTGGAAACAGCGGTGAAGATAGAAAGTGACCGGATGTCGCATTCCCTCATTGACCCAAAAGAATTTGAGCTGGAGAAAAAAGTTGTAATCAGCGAACTCGCTATGCATGAGAACAATCCGGCTGTAAAACTCGACCGCGGCGTTCTTAAAAAGGCCTTTGCTTCTCATCCCTACTCCGCACTGTATGGCCATATTCAAGACATAGAAAACGCGAGCCGGGATTATGTTTACCATGATTTATATCAAAAATATTACGTTCCTAACAATGCCTTTGTCATTGTTACCGGCAACGTGAAAACTTCCGAAGTCATAACGCTATTGAACCAATATTTCTCCGGCTTGAAACCAAATAAAAACCTGCCGCAAGATAAAATCTACCCCTTCCCGGAAACTCAGAATAAAAATTTTGTTCATCTGGAAGGCAGCGCCAGCGAGAATTTCGGTGAAATGTACTTCAATCTTCCGCCATTTACTATTACAAACCGCGAGTCTGTCGCGCTTCTTTTTATGAATAAGGCGGGTGTTTTAGATGGTTTTGGTTATGAAATCACCCCGGACGGCTGTCTGGGTTCCATGGAATTTTCCGAAGAACCGAATTATCCTTCTTTGACACTGGATTCAAACTATGTGGTCCAAAACCTACCCTATTTTAAAGAGAAATTCTTCCATAAAGAAATGACCGCTTATGATTCAGCGAGTGCCTTATTATTCAATTTGGCTGGGATGGAAAGAAACGGCAGCTGGAGAGACTATGATGCTTTCTTGAACGCAGTGGAATATTTAAAAGCAAGTGAAATTCAACAAGTGATCAATAAATATCTGAATCCGGAAAATTCTTTCGGCGGTTATTTTAAAGCTGTCAATAGAAACAATCTTGCGCCTGAGACTTTCAGTGCGACAAAGGAAAATTTCGGGAGCGGAGAAGATTTTTCTGATCTGGAAAAATCTTCTCCAAAAGATGTTGAAAAAGCAAAACTTTATGGAGAAAAACTAGAGAAAGACACTCTTTCCACTCTCAAAAAATACCTCTCCACTGTAAAAAAATTTCAATTGGACAATGGGCTCTCAGTTATTTTCAAGCCTTTTGAGGGCAGTGAAAAAGTTTCCATTATTGCCGCTGTCAAAGGGGCAGGCTACCTGAATCAGGTAAAAGCGAATCAAGCGGAATTTACCGCGTATCTGGTCTCAGAAGGAGGCCCGCAAATCGATGTGAAAAATGAATTGGAGCGGAAAGGCTCTGAAATTTCGAGCGGCGTGGACCTGGATTTCGCGAGGATGGAAATCCAGATTCTAAACGAAGATTTTGACAAAGCCATGCAATTGTTCGCCCAATCTCTCAAAGACAGAAAGTTTTTGCCGCTTGTCCTCTCTGAAAATAAAGACAAAGCCCTTCATGCCCTGGAGTTGTTCAAAAACAATCCTATGCCGGGCGCGCATGCCTCTTTTGAATCCTACAAGAAGCTGCTTGGCAAACAGGGTTACGGCCTCGATTTTCAAACAGACCCTGATATTATTAAGAATTTGAATAGCGAAGACATCCAGAAATTTTATGAATCCTATTACCGGCCGGAAAACACAGTCATTGTCATAGCAGGAAATCTGGAAGACGAGCAGATAAAGAAGAAAATAAAAGCGTACTTTGGGGATTGGGCCCAAAAAGAGAAAAAAATGGGAAGCCCAAAAAGCCCGATTTGTTTCCCGAATAAAACCAGCATAGAAAGAATTCCTATGCCGGTTTCAGAAGATGTGATTTATGGGTTGGCACAGGGCCCGGCTTACTCCGATAGGACAAACTACACTGGTTTTCTTCTCGCCAATGAAATTTTCGGCGGCGGCGTGCTGACTTCTAAGATCATAAGGGAAATCCGCGATCGGCAGGGCCTTACCTATACAGTTTCTACACGCGCGAGGCCGCTAGGTGATCAGACCCTTTTGACGCTGTACATGCAGACCGCTCCGCAGGACGTGCAGAAGGCCCTGGACCTCTATTTTGAAGAGCTTAAGGATTATAAAAAAAGCGGGCCCACGGAGCTGGAAGTACTCAAGGCACAGAACAGCCTGGTGAGTTCCATGATCTTTTATTATGAAAATGAGGAAAATATTGCCGGGAGGCTTGTCTGGAATGAAGTGATGCGCGGTAACCATACTTATGATTCTGAGTTTATTTCCCTCATTTACAGTTTCAACCGGGAAAAAGTGATGGACATCATCAAAAAGTATTTCCCGGAAAATTATCAGGTCATTATCGCGGGAAGATAGCGATTGTTTAATCAATATTTTGATTTTTTTTATTAAAGTTTCTATACTCATTAGTATAGAAACTTTAAAGGGAGGATTCTTATGGAACAAGATGAAATTGATAGTTATAAAGCTTTTATAAAAAAGATACCTGTACCTCTTTTAATTTTGCTGGGTTTATTGTTAATAGTAATAATCCTGCATCCATGGGTACAGATAGGGCCGGGAGAAAGGGGGGTAATCCTTAATTTTGGAGCTGTTCAAAAAGTAGTTCTCAATGAAGGATTACACTTCAGGATTCCAATCATGCAGAATGTAGTTCCTGTAAACGTTCAAATACAAAAAGCGGTTACGGAAACTGTCGCGGCCTCTTCAGACCTTCAAGATGTTACTTCAACACTTGCATTGAATTATCATATTATTCCAGATATGGCAAATATTGTATATCAATCTATTGGAATACACTTTAAAGAACGAATCATTGATCCCGCTATTCTAGAAGTAGTCAAGGCAGTAACAGCGCGATATTCCGCTGAGGAACTAATAACAAAAAGGCCTCTAGTCAGTGAAGAAATGAGGCAGGCGCTGACGGAAAGACTAAAAATCCATAATATAGCAGTAGATGCTTTTTCGATTGTGGCTTTCAGCTTCTCAAAGGTATTTACAGAAGCCATTGAATCCAAGCAAACCGCTGAACAGCTTGCTTTAAAAGCTAAAAGAGATCTGGATAGAATCAGAGTAGAAGCGGAGCAAAAAATCACAGCGGCAAGAGCGGAAGCTGAATCACTCAGGCTCCAGAGAGCTAATATTTCCTCTGACTTGATTGAGCTCAGGAAGATAGAAGCCAGTATTAAGGCAATAGAAAAGTGGAATGGTATACTCCCTCAGGTAACAGGCAATGGGGCGGTACCTTTTATTGGTTTGGAGGATAAAAGGTGATAAACAGCTTAGAGCCTGCTTTCATTTATCGACGCCTTAGCGCAACAACAAAATATGCTGATCATCCATTTTGTCTATAGCGAAGCTGTGATTTTGATTTTAAGTGTAGAATACTCTACACTCTCGCATCCTTTTTCAGAGGGATCACTCCGGCCAGCTCTCCGATCACATTGACCAGCTCGCTGTTTGTAGGCACTACAATTTTCGCGTTGTCTTTCAGGGATGTCTCAACTGCCTGCAGGCGGCGTAATATCTGGGCATTCCCAACGAAATACTTATTCGCCGCTTCATTAACCAGCTGGATAGCTTGGGCTTCTCCCTCCGCTTGAAGGATTTTTCCCTGCCGAATACCCTCTGCCTTTTTAATTTCAGCGCGTTTCTGCCCATCCGCCACTGTTTCCGTCGCGGTTGCGAAATCGACCGCCGCGACCTTTTCATTCTCAGCCTTTACGACTTTGTTCATAGTTTCCTGTACGTCTTTCGGAGGATCGATTTCCTTCAGTTCCGTCCTGACAACGTCCAGCCCCCAGCTCGAGGTCTCTTTGCTTAAAATACTCAGCAAGTCTGTATTAATTCGGTTGCGTTCGCTATTCGCCGATTTCAGCGTCATTGTCCCAATGATATTACGAAGTGTCGTCCGTGCCAGATTAACAATCTGTACATAAAAATTATTGACATTGTACTGCGACTTTTTGACACTATCTTCATCGGACCTGATCTTAAAGTAGACCTGTGCGTCCACTCTGGCATTCAAATTATCAAATGTAATGATTTCCTGCGGTTCAGCATTTACCATTTGTTCTGTAACATTCACCTGATACAATTGCTCTATAACAGGAATAACCCAATGAAATCCAGGCTGGGCAAAGCGGGCATATTTTCCCATACGTTCAATCAAGCCCCTGTGCGTCGGACGAATTATCCGGATACCGGATAAGAATAAAATCACAATTGTAATAGCCCCAATAATAATCCATACCTGAGAACTGGACATAACCGCCGTTTCCATGACTATCCTCCTTCGGAGAAGGGGGGATTCGAACCCCCGGTGCACTTGCGTGCACTCCTGATTTCGAGTCAGGCCCGATCAACCGCTCTGGCACCTCTCCCTTAAATGAACATTTGCGCCCAGGAGGAGTCGAACCTCCGGCCCCCAGATCCGCAATCTGATGCTCTATCCATCTGAGCTATGAGCGCATTTTATTTTTTCTTGATCAGCTTGTCGTACAAAAGCACAAAAAACGAAAAACCGATATAAAAGTTAAAACCGCATCTTTGTAAACGCCTTGATTATCATAAGTCAAAGCAAAAACTATAAGAAGAGTTAATAATGAAATAAACAAAATGAGTATCACTGAATCTAAACCAATCTTCATTAAGCCGGCCTATGAGATGATTTGTTTTTTATATAAGCTTCAATTGTTTTCTTTGCAGTCATATCAATGATTTTAGAAATAATCCCATATATACAAACGCCTACTCCTATTGAAAAAACGATCATAGCGTAAATACCCATTCTTCCCTCCCACGTCTTATCCAATAAATTACTCTTGTTAATTTTATAAAAAACAACCGGATATGTCAAGAAGACGGGGCATTAACACATTGTTTTTTTGACTGAAATGATAAATCTATTTATACTAATATGCGCATGAAGAGCCGTTATTTGTGCTTCCCGGTTCAGCCAGCGTCCGATTTGTGTTGTTGATATTAACCCAGTCGCTGTTATTCGTAACCGCAAGTCCAGGTGCATTATTATTGTAAAGCAATAAGCTCATTTTATTCGTAACAAACAGGTTATACCGCAGAACGTAATTGCTTGTTTCAGCAAACATTCGGATTGCATATCCGCCAACTGAGCCGCAGCCTATCAAATTGGAGATTAAAACCAAACCCGGCTCGCAATTAACAAACCCTATGGCATTAAAATAATTTTCGCAAATAATGTTCCCATAGTTAGTCGCGGTAGAGTGGTCAAATAAAATGCCCTCTCCCCAGGATCCGCCGTTGTTTGATAATATAGAGTTATAACTGATAAGAGGTGAAGAATAGGCTGAATAAATTCCCCCGCCGGCATCGGCCGCTTGATTTTTGATGATGGCATTGCTTATAATCTGAAAAGGCGAATTGTTCAAATAAATACCGCCTCCATAGTTGACCGCCAGATTAAATCCTATCAAGTTTCCCGACAGAATTCCAGCGGCATTATAAAAATACATTCCGCCTCCACTATTAGCTGTGTTACTGAGTAAAAAACTACTGGAAATAAAGCTGGATTCTCCGAGACAGTAAATTCCACCGCCCTGACTTGCGCTGTTATATTGAATAGCTGCGTTTGTTATCAGCGTAGGACTGTCGGAACAGTAAATCCCGCCGCCATATGAACTCGCGGTATTGCTAATTATATTACCTCTTACGGTATTGTAATGAGCGACGTTAAAATAAATTCCCCCACCGGAACCGGTAGTATTATTAAATGCAAAGAGCGAATGAATCCGGTTCGAATCGCTGCCGTTATCCATAAAAAGCCCACTACCCTGGCTGGCTGAATTTGAAATAACATCGGCCGCAATAATATTACCGGATGAGTTGAGAAAATACATTGCTCCTCCGAAGGAAGAAGCGTTGTTGCTGTAAAAGATAGTATTCGTTATTAAATTATAACTAGAGTTAAAAACGAAGATTCCTCCGCCTTCGGAATTATAACCAGAGCCATTCGCGTTTCCACTTTTAATAATAAATCCATTGAGTTGGATATTGGCCGCCTGTTCAATTCGGATAATATGATAAAGCCCATTGGTACCATCGAGGATGCTTTTGCCGGTAGAAGCGGCATAATCAGCGGAAAAACCGCCAAGAATATTCAGGTTATTATTTGTTATGAATATTCCATTGGTCATCGATTTTAATCCGCTGCCCGGAAAGTAAACACCTTCCGCAACAAAAACATTAGTCATCCCCAAACTCACAGCTCTGTCAATAGCTGTTTGAATCGACTTCACAGGCGCCGATTTATTTGTTCCGTCATTGGCGTCACTGCCGTTAGTCGCGACGTAAACACCTGAAGCGGATATCGAACCGCCGGGACTGCTTGTTGAAGAACCATTGTTTTCCACCGGCGCTGTTGAACAAGCATAGAAAGCAATACCAAGAGCAATCATAGAAATAGCTGCAAAAAATACTTTGAAAAATTTCATATTGCTACCTCCTACCCTTATTTATTATAAGAAAATTTGTTAAAATTTGCAAGAAACTTATTTAGCCCCAAGAGATGTACGGCTGATAAATTGACAATTCAAGTCAGATAAAATAGAATTACTCTTCAAAATAATATTAATGGTGAAATAATGCGAAAATTTTTACTTGCCTTATTCATTGTTTTAAAGCCCGTTTTCTTTTACCCGGTGCTTGTAGAATACAATTGGAAGGGAAACAGCCCGGAATACCATATTATGATTGGGACAAACTCGGTTTTTTATTACCCGCTAATAGATGATACCGTTTCCAATACCAATTATCTGGTGGATTTAGAACCAAAAGATTATTTTGTCAAAATCGCTTCTATTTACCGCGGGATTGAAGGCAGTTTCTCCAAAACTATATCTTTTACAGTCATTACTAATGGCCTGACTCCTTCGTCGCGCATCACCAATATCAGGCCGGTTGAATCCGCGGCTATGGATGATCGATCACACTCCAATACAACCAGGTGGAACTGGATTGTCACTACGAATAGCCCTGTTAATGCCGACCCTCTCATCTATTATTCGGTGAATAGCCCGAGCGGTTTCAAGACTGTTGCAGATATAAACTCTGTGCTGGATTTATCTTATTTGAAGGAAGGAGATCATATTTTATTCTACCGGCTGGTCAATTCACTCAAAACAGAAAGCAGGCTTTATTCCAAAGAAATAACGATTGACCGGACTCCGCCGGAAATTTTATTGAAAATTTCCCGATACGAGAAGATGGGAAATGATGATTATCTCTATCCTGAAAGCAAGTTAATCGTTTCTGTTTCTGACAATCAGAGCCCCTCGGATTTCTCTTTCTGGATCAACGGCCGCTCTGTCAATCAATCGGAATATACCATTGACAAGAGCACAAATTTTTTAAAAGCCATTGTTATCGCATGGGACGCTTTCGGCAATGAAAGTATCCTCCAGCGTGAATGTTATGTGGATAATAAAGCTCCTTTTATTAATGGATTTTTAGACGGCAAGCCGTTGCTGAGCACAACCAATTTCACCTCGCCTCAAGGCAAACTTTCTTTTCAAATTGCGGATAATGCGAAGATTGTCTCATCGCTCTTGATAATGGAAAACCAGACAAATTATTACAATCCTGGTTCCGCTTATCCTCTCAACAAGTTGCAAGAAGGCACATATGATTTGAGCGTTCAAGCCGCCGATATTTTCGGCAATGCCAGTCAAATGAATTTAAAATTAATCATTGCGGATAAGCAATTGGCTAAAGAAATACAGATAATAGAGTTCCCTCGATAGTGCGGTAAAGCGGGAAGCGGAAAGCGGTAAACTCGGGAACCGGTCGTCGAGTCTATCACTCCTTGCTTTACCACACTATCGAGACGACCCAGCTCAGTACATTACTCCAAAGGAAAATGATTGATCAGCTGAATAGTAATGAGTCAAGTTATTATGAGGTTCTTTATGATAAAAAAAATTCACAGGGCTGGCCACAAGAAACGAGTTCCACCGATTATAAAATCTACACAAAAAACTTCCCGGAAGAAAATCAGAAAAAAGAAATCCGCTCCAGCTTTGTCTCCCATTCAACGAATCATAGCGGTAATTTTTGCCGGCATTTTTATTTTCGTCTGCCTATTGTCATTTTTTATACAGCTTTTTTCTCCTCTGCCTCCTGTAGGCTCTCATAAAAAGCCCCCGATTGAAGAAAATCTATCTTCAAAAAGTTCCACTCCCGGCAAGGCAAAAACAAGAAAAACTGTGTTTGGGAAAGTTACCTCAGCAGTTGGAATATCTTACTTCCGGGGAGCCGGGGAAACAAACTGGAAATCATTAAATCCGGGCCAGAATGTTTATCAAAATGATACTATTAAGACAACAAAGTATTCTGAAGTGGAGATTAAAACAACCAATCAAGAAATCACCAAACTGATGGAAAATACTGTTATACAAATTGAGCGGATAAGAGAGGATAAAAAGCAACAGCCTTCTAAAATCAGCCTCTTGAGCGGAAAAATAGCTTACAAAAACAGTTCGGGCAACCCAGGATTGGAAGTAAATTCCGGCTCTACAAAGACAACAGCGAAAAACTCGCAATTTATAGTGGATTACAAGAACAATGTAACCAAAATCGCGGTTATCGAGGGCACAATCGATGCGGCATCCCAGGGTAAAGCGATAACGATTAAAAAGAACCAGGCTGCGTTGATTAAAACCGGGGACTCTCCCCCAGCCCCTTTCGATTTGCCGGAGTCTCCTGGAGCTATCCAGTTAAGGTCGCATTAATACTTCGGCGTTGCTCAGTATGACTTGTCATTTCACCCTTAAAAACTTTCTCTTTCCGACTTTTATAATTTTTTCTTCGCCTGGCTTGAGAGCAAAATTCTCACTATTCACCTTTTCCCCATCAATGGAAACCGCGTTCTGCTGAAGCATCCGGCGGACTTCGCTCTTCGATGGAAGCGCTTTTGAAAGAATCAGAGCATCCATCAGGCTCGTTTCTCCCGAAAGAGCATACTCTTCCATTTCATCGGGCAGGCCCTTTTCTTTAAAGATTCTCTCAAATTCCTCAAAAGCCTTCTGGCCTTCTTCCGCTGAATAATACTGGCCGGCAATGGTTTTCCCCAATATTACCTTTATATTTCTGGGATTCTCGCCCTCTTTCATCTGCTTTTCAAAGCCCCTGATTTCTTCAATTGGAATATCTGTCAGCAGTTCAAAGTATTTCAAAATCATATTGTCCGGAATCGACATAATTTTCCCAAAAATCTGCCCCGGCTCTTCACTGATTCCGATGTAATTTCCCAATGATTTGCTCATTTTGTTGACGCCGTCGGTGCCTTCCAGAAGAGGCATAATCAAAACGATCTGCGCTTCCTGGCCGTATTCCCGCTGGAGGTCGCGGCCAACTAAGAGATTGAACTTCTGATCTGTCCCGCCGATCTCTACATCCGCCTTCAGCACAACCGAATCATAGCCCTGTACAAGCGGATACATAAACTCAATCATAGAAATGGGCTTGCCTTCTTTGTAGCGGTTAGAAAAATCATCCCTTTCCAGAAGCCTCGCCACGGTATAATGTGAAGTCAGCTCCAACACGTCAGCGAAACGCATCTCGGAACACCAATGGCTATTGAAAACAATTTTCGTCTTCTCGGGAGAAAGGATTTTGAATATCTGCTTTTTATAAGTTTCCGCGTTTAATAAAACTTCCTCTTTTGTCAGGCGCTTTCTGGTGCTGGATTTGCCCGTCGGATCACCGATCATACCGGTGAAATCGCCTATGAGAAAATAAATTTCATGGCCCAATTCCTGGAACTGCCGAAGTTTACGAAGCGGCACAGTATGCCCTAAATGCAGATCAGGCGCTGATGGATCGGCCCCCATCTTAATACGAAGCGGCCGGTTTTCCGTGATGGATTTTTTCAATTTTTCTCTCAGCTCTTCCTCAGGAATGATTTCGACCGCTCCTCTGGAAAGAATCTGAATCTGTTCTTCAACCGAATATCTTTTATGAGTCTCCATAAATTAGCCCCTTTTTGTTTTGTTTTTCGTCCCCTCTCCAGACTTGGAGAGGGGGACGGGGGGTGAGGCCGAACAGCCTTCCACAAAATTCCGAAACACTTTGCTCGCTGTCGGGTGATTTTGAAGGTACAAAAATAAAGAATTGAGGTAAGAATAAGGTTCTCCCGTATCCAGCATCAAGCCTTCTGTTTCATAAGCCATAACTTTATCCTGACGGGCTAAATGATTCAGAGCATCCATCTGGAAAAATTCCCCATCTTTATGATCTTTAAAACCTTCTTCAAGCAATTCCAAGAGCTCATGAGTATAAAGGTAGCGGCCTATTGACACCAGATTGCTCGGCGGGTTTATAGGTTTTTCCACAATGCTTTCCACATAAATACTCTGGCCGATTTTTTTCGGCTGAATCACCCCATAGCGGGATAAATTCTCATTCTCCTCACGGACAGCCAGGATGATCTTGCCGGTCTTTTCATGAAGGGCTAATATCTGCTTTGTTAATCCAGGCTTTGATAAGACAATATCATCCGGATAAGCCACGACAAAGGCTTCTTTGCCAAGGACAGGCTTGGCTAATAAAAGGGCATGTCCTGTACCTTTCATTTCTTGCTGGCGAATAAAAACGATGTTTAAATTTCTGGGCTTTATTCTTTCAAGAAGCTCTTTCCTGCCATCTTTTCTAAGTGCCTCTTCCAATTCCACTTCCCGGTCTAAATAATCTTCCAGCATCTTCTTTCTTCTGCTGGTAATGACAACCACGTCTTTTATCCCGGCTTCTTCAAATTCATCCAGTATAAAGTCAATTAAAGGCTTATCAAACAGAGGAAGCATCTCTTTAGGCAAAGTTTTCGTTAGCGGTAAAAACCGGCTTCCATAACCCGCGGCAACAATCACGCCTTTCATCGTAAACTCCATTATGTAGGCGACAATAATTATTGTCGCCTTTATCAAAATATCTTACGCTCAAAAATCATAAGCCGTAAACAAAATATTGTCAAAATTTGGTTTTAAACAATTCTTCCGATAATATAAGGAAAGTTCTAACCTGTTGTCATTCTGAACAAAGTGAAGAATCTTTTATCTATAACAATTAAGCAAATGAGATCCTTCGTTTCTCTCAGGATGACAAAGGCAGTTTTTAGAATTATCCATTAAAACATCATAAATTATTAAAGAGGAATCAATGAATCCAATCGACATTGCGGTTATTGTCATTCTCATAGTTGGTTTTATATGGGGATTTAACAAAGGTTTTATCTACATGGTATTTAGTCTACTGGCCATTCTTCTGGGCATTTTCGCCGCCAGCAAACTTGCCCCCTTTATTTCTCAGGCCATCTTTCCAGAAAAATACCTTCAATTAGGAAACATTGTCCTTTTCATTATTATCTTTACGGCAATTTATTTTATAATCAGAAAAATTTCCTATTTGTTCGAAGATATGATAGAATTTTTAGAACTGGAATGGCTGGATAGCCTTTTAGGCGGAATCATTGGTTTTCTGCAGTTCTTTATCATTGTAGGAGTAGTATTTACTCTCACAAAAAATGTCGGCCTCGAACACTTGATTCCAGCCGCTACTGAAGCGCAAATAGCCTTGTTTGTAGCTGATATTTCACAGAAAATGATTGGTTTTATTATGGGCAATATCAATAGTCTGAATTTAAAGGGGAAGTGATGAAAATAGTCGTCAGCGGCGGGAAAACAGGCGGGCACCTCATTCCCGGCATTGCTGTTTATGAAGAAATGAAAAAAAGAAACGTTGAAGTGCTTTACGTTATGAGCGCTTTCGACACAAAATTTCCTATTGTTTCAATAGTAAAAGAAGAAGACCGTTTTTATTTGGAATTGCAGAAAATCTCCAGGCAAATTTCTTTGAAAACTCCGCTTTATGCATGGAAAATACTCAAAGCGTTTTTTCAGGTATTTTCTACTATCAAAAAATACAATCCCGATTTAGTGCTGATAACAGGCGGTTATATTTCCAATCCTGTAGCGCTTTCCGCTATCATTCTGAGAAAACCCCTTTATATTGCTGAGCAAAATAGTGTAGCTGGCATCACCAACCGCTTTTACGCCCATTTTGCCCGAAAGGTCTTCACTACTTTTCCTCAAACCCGGAAAATACCGCCTAAAAAGGCTTTTTTAACTGGCAATCCCTCTATTTTCCATGAGAAAACGGTCAAAACCGCCGCGAAGGCCTTTTTTAACTTGACCAAGTATGAAAAAATATTGGGCATTACTGGCGGCAGTCAGGGTGCTCTAAAAATGAATGATTGGATTTTAAAGACTCTTCCATTCTTGAAAGAAAAAAAAATGGGCGTTATCTGGAGTATCGGCTCTGTGGATTATCAACGGCTGGAAAAAAAGGGTGAAATCGCCCCTATTCTTTCTAAATTTCCCAATGTTCGCATTTTCCAGTTCATTGAGAGAATGGACCACTTTTATTCCTGCGTTGATTTTGTCCTGTCCAGAGCGGGTGCTACTTCCCTATCCGAGTTTCTGGAATTTGAGGTTCCTTCTTTGCTTATACCCATTTACCATTCGCCCGACAACCACCAATACTTGAATGCTAAGTTTTTATTGGACGCAGGAGCCGCTCTGATTCTGGAAGAAAATGAATTGTCCCTGGAAAATTTGATTTTAAAGATAGAGCGGCTTTTCAGCCATACGGATTCTTTTCAAAGAGCCCTCCAGAATTTGAAACAGCAATTAGCCCTTAAAAATCCGGCAGAAACGATTGCTGATTTTATTTTGAAAGACCTTCACTTATTAAATTTTTGATTTTCTTCCCTTTTCTTTTTATAATCAATGAGTAATTTTTTGGAGGAGAAAACTATGTCTTACAACATCGCAGTGATTGGCGGGGACGGCACAGGCCCGGAAGTGATCGCGGAGGGCCTAAAAGTTTTAAACGTTGTAGCCTCAAAATTCAACATTAAATTGGACTTTCACCATTATGATTTTGGCGGTGAAAGATACATGAAGACTGGAAAGATTATTTCAAAAGAAGAAATAGAAGAATTAAGAAAGTATGACGCGATTTACCTGGGGGCCATCGGCCATCCTGATGTAAAACCCGGCATTCTGGAAAAAGGGCTTCTTCTCAGGATTCGCTTTGACTTAGATCAATACATCAATCTGCGGCCGGTCAAGCTTTATCCGGGCGTAGAAAGTCCGATCAGGGATAAAACTCCGGAAGATATTGATTTTGTGGTCATTCGTGAAAATACCGGCGGAATTTATACCGGCCATGGCGGAGCGACCCGCGAAGGCACACAGGATGAAATCGCTTCTCAGATCATGATTTATGACCGGAGGACAGTAGACCGTTGTTTAAAATACGCTTTTGAGCTCAAAAAGAAAAGAAATAAAGAAAACTCAAAATACGCGGAAAAACCGCTTCATTTGGTGCATAAGCGCAATGTTTTAACTTACTGCGGCGATTTGTGGTACCGGGCCTTTGAGGAAATGGGCGGTAAAAGTTATTCCGACATCAAGCGGGATTATGCCCATGTGGACGCTTCCACGATGTGGTTTGTCAAAAACCCGGAGTGGTTTGACGTACTGGTAACAGAAAATCTCTTCGGCGACATCATCACTGACCTGGGCGCTATGATTCAGGGCGGGATGGGCATCGCGGCCGGCGGCAACATCAACCCCGAAGGCGTGTCTATGTTCGAGCCGATCGGCGGTTCAGCGCCTAAATACGCCGGAAAGCATATGATCAATCCTCTTGCCGCTATCGAAGCAGGCAGAATGATGCTCGAAGTATTAGGCGAAGAAAAAGCCGCAAAGTCGATCCAGAAAGCGGTTACAGAGACCTGTTTGAAGCTGAAAAGCCTCTCAGCCGGAAAAATGGGCTATACAACGGAAGAAGTCGGGGACTTAGTCGCGAAAGCGATCGGATAAATATGAGTCCGATCGAATTTTATCCTGTTCCGGATGAAATCCGTAAAGGCAAAAAGCTGTCGCTATTGATGCCTTTTCTCAATGAGGAAAAGGCAATTGTGAAGAATGTTCATGAAGTCATTCGGGTTCTTTTGGAGTTGGATTTTAATTTTGAGATCGTGCTCATTGATGACGGTTCAAAAGATTCTTCTTATGAGCTTTTGACTCAGGAATTTCAAAATAACCCCTTTATTATTCTGACGAAAAATTTTCAAAACTTCGGCAAAGGCTGGGCACTTAAGACCGGCTACGAATTCTGCACAGGGGATTACATCCTTTTTCTGGACTCTGACCTGGAGCTATCTCCTTACCATATCCCAAATTTTTTTAAAACAATGCTGGACCATTCCGCTGACGCGGTGATCGGCAGCAAGCTCCACCCGGATTCCATTATTGATTATCCTGTAAAAAGGCGTATTGTCAGTTTTATCTATTATTCTATCATTAAACTGCTATTCGGCCTGCCTATTATGGATTCTCAAACGGGAATTAAGCTTTTTCAGAGGGGGGCCTTGGAAGGATCTTTACCGAAAGTCCTGGTAAAAAAATTCGCCTTTGACATTGAACTCCTCATTATTCTGCATAAGAATCACAAAAAGATTGTTTCCGCGCCGATTGAATTGAATTTTTCCAGAGGCAGTTTTGGCAATATCCGCTTTAAAACAATGGTAAATACCTTTATGGATACCCTGGCGGTTTTTTACCGGGACAAAATCCTTCATTTTTATGGCCGGCCTTTAGCTCAGAATGAAAAGTTTTTTTACTCCATTGTGCTTTTTCCTGAAAAGTATGATGATTATGAGAAAAAAGCCCTCCAGCGATTTCTGGATATTTATTACGAAAATTTTGAGGTAATTCTCATTGGCAAAAACAATCTGGAGACAGCACATCCTCTGCTTTCTTTTGAATATTCAAACCAGGATTCATTTATGGAAAGGTTGAAAGTTGTGCTGGAGAAAAAAAGAATCCACGGAGAAATCGTGGTTTTTTCAAAGTTAAACGCCTATCCAGACAAAAGATTTCTATTCCATACGGGAAGGATACTGGCCCTGCCGGACGTCGCCGGAGCGGGCGGCTATCTGCTTTTACAAAATCAAGCGAATGATTTTGAGAATATTTCCAATTCAGTAATAACCAGTTTTTTCCTGAATTGGAATATGATTTACCGCTTCCGGCCGATGAATTTTCAGAATGTCGTAGAACTACAGATGGACGGATTGTTCGTTTATCGAAAATACCTGGAAGAGATAGATTTCAAGGCCTGCCAGGGTCTGAAATTAGAATACGTTTTATCCAGATTGGCCAGGAAAAACAAATCAAAGCTGGTCTATTCCCCTGATATTATGCTTTATAAGAAATTTCCAGACTCTCCGCCGGCCCTTATCAACCACATTAAGAAAGAGGCCATTTTCAGGGCTTCTCAATTCAAATCCCACGCTTTTAAAAGTTTATTAAGCCTGAATGACTTAAAATTTTTTTTATCATTAGTTTTGCTCGTTTTTATTCCGGCGTGTGCCGGATTAGCAATAGCTTACCAGAACTTTTATTTCCTTCTACCTTTGATTATTTACTATTTTCTGATGCTCATGAATCGGCTCTACTTTTTCGGCTTCAAAATCGGGCTTAAAAGCTTTTTTTATCTCGCGATAGCCCAGATCATTTACGGCTTTTACTTCTGCATTAATTTATTCGCTACTTTCACCGCGTCCACAGCGTCCACGGAATAATGCGCGCCGATGCTTTCCGCAAAAACTCTCGTAACCGCAGCGCCGCCCACCATAACTTTGAGATTCTGATTTTCTTTTTTAAGCAGTTCCATAAATTTTTTCATTTCGGACATAGTCGTAGTCATAAGCGCGGAAAGCCCTATGATATCCGCTTTTATTTCTATAGCTTTCTTCAAAATGGCCTCATTGGGAACATCCTTACCTAAGTCTATCACCTCAAAACCATGGTTTAAAAGCATCAAACTAACAATGTTTTTACCGATGTCGTGAACATCGCCCTTGACTGTCGCAAAAACGATCTTACCTTTTGAATGGACCGATTCTTCTTTTAAAAGCGGCTCTAAAACAACAAAAGCCGCTTTCATCGTTTCCGCGGAAAGCATCAGCTGAGGAAGAAAATAAATCCGCTTGTCATAAAGTTCCCCTACTTCTGTAATAGCCGGGATCAGATGTTGATTCAAAATTTCTGCGGCTTTGAGACCTTTTTGAAGCGCTTCATTTAAGTTAAAAGCAATAGACTCTTTCTGGCCATGGAGTATGGAATTCTTCAGTTTTTCTTCAACCGTTAATACCTGAGTCATTGAAATCTGAGATTTATTACCAACATTGGACGTTTGAGACCGATTAACCGTAAGTAAACTATTACTATAAATTTTGATGTATTCTTTTGAATGCTCGTCTTTTCCCAGTATGACATCCGAAGCTTTGACAATCCCCATCAGCTCTTCATCAAATGGATTCACAATCGCGGACGTCAAACCCTCCTGTATTGCCATAGACAAAAATCCCCGATTGACATAACCGCGCGCTGGAAGGCCATAGGAAACATTCGAAAGGCCAATGGTCGTTAAAAGCCCCAGCTCTTCTTTGAATAAGCGGATGGTTTTGAGAGTTTCCTTCGCGCCCTTCTGCTCCGCGCTCACAGTGAGCGCCAGCGGATCGGCCAGAATGTTTTTTTTGTCAATGCCATAACGCGCCGCTTCGTCTATGATTTTCCGCATGAGCTTTACTCTTTCTTCCGCTGTAGCGGGAATGCCCCTTTCATCAATCGGCAACGCGATAAAAGCGGCGCCGTATTTTTTAACCTCTTTTAGTAAAGAAAGCCTCTCTTTTTCAGCCGAAATTGAATTTAATACCGCTTTTCCCGGATAAATTCTCAACCCTGCCCTAACCGCTTCTAAGTTTGAAGAATCTATCGCTAGAGGTGTTTTTACAAGATTAGAAAGAAGTTCCACTCCTTTTTTCACAAGCATTGCCTCATTTGCATCAGGTATTCCCATATTCATATCGAGCAGATGCGCGCCCGCCCCCTCCTGATTCAAAGCCTCTTCCTTAAACAAACTGAAGCTTTCGTTTAAGATATCCTGCGACAACGCCTTGCGCGCAGTAGGGTTCAGCCTTTCACCAATGATAGTAAAAGGAATATCAAAACCAATTTTTCTCATTTCATAACGGCTGGAAAGCTTTAAATAGTTATCTCCCTTTTGCCCCTTGATAAAACCGGGCTTGATTTGACGCGCTCTTTCATGCAGAAGGCGAATGTGTTCCGGTGTCGTACCGCAGCACCCGCCGATAACACCCACACCGCATTCTAATATCTTCAGCGCAGACTCACCATACACTTCAGGAGTCTCTGTAAAAACTGTTTTTCCATCCTGTAAAACAGGCATCCCCGCGTTTGCCTGCGCGATAAAAGGAGTAGAAAAAAGCCCCTGTATTCTTTCCACAATCTGGAGCATATCGAAAGGCCCGGTACCACAATTTGTTCCCATAATATCCACACCCAGGGCTTCTAATGTCGTAAAAACGGCTTCCGGAGAGCTCCCGGTCACAGTTCTGCCGTCTTTCTCAAAAGTCATGCTGGCAATTATCGGAAGGCCGCATACCTCACGGCATGCTAATATCCCGGCTTTTAACTCCAATACATCAATGTGTGTCTCAAAAAAAATACAATCCGCGCCGGCGTTTGCCAGAACAATAATCTGCTCTTTATAGATATCCACCATCTCGTCAAAATTTATTTTACCCAATGGTTCTATAAAAAGCCCTGTAGGGCCAACATCCGCCGCGACAATCGCTTTTCCACCGGCGGCTTTTTTTGCTACCCTGATGCCCGCTTCATTCAAGTCCTTCAGTTTTTTTTCCAGCCCAAAATCAGAGAGTTTTACTCTATTGCCGCCCAAAGTGTTGGTGATAATAAGATCACTTCCCGCTTTTATATAAGATTTATGCACACTTTCGACAATCTCCGGTTTTTCAATATTCCAGAGTTCCGGGCAGTCTCCGCCTTTTAAGCCATGCTTCTGCAAAAAAACACCCATTGACCCATCGCTGAAAACAATGCCTGTCTTTGCTTTTTGATAAAATTCTTTCCAATTCACAATAATCTTCCTTCGCATTAGAAACTCACCCACCACCACTCGCTCGTTCAATCCCCTCTCTTTCACAAAAAGAGAGGGGTGGCAGAAGGCCGGGGTGAGTTTTATCGGCCAAACTATTTTATAGAAAAAGCCAAAAATACTCAAATATTCCCCAAAAATTTTCACTTTTCCTATTGACAGCGAAGAAAAAACACCTTATCATAATAAATAATGTGGCAAAGGAGGCTCTTTATGAAGGCAAGGTTAGTATTGTTAGTTGGTTTATTTTTATTCTGCTTTTCTTTATTCAGTTTCTCTCTAGAAATCATAAACCCGGTGTTTCCTTTTAAAGCGTTTGTTTATAAATCCGTTCATGTCCAGACAGCGGCAGATAGAGCAGGAGTCACCGTCAGCAAAGAAACTCCTTATATTTATGAGTTTACTTATCAAGGGAAAAAATATAAAGCCGAACTTTTTGTCTATGGCGCTATTTATTTGGAAAGAGAGGGCCAAAACCCTCTTTTGATTTCTTTTGATATTCGCGACTTCAGGCTTTACGGAAGAGGTAGCCTCATTGATTGAGTTTTTCCACTGTGGATTCTATGTTTCCATGATAAAGGAGAGTCTGTATTTTTTCTCCTTTCTGTAACTCTTGATACGAATGAAGAGTTCTCTTTGTACCATCATTTTCGATCCTGGAAGTAATGGAATAGCCTCTTTTTAGAATATTTTGAGGATGAAGGGCCTCCAGTTTCTCTTTTTGAATCAGCAATTTGTTTTTAGTTTGCTGTATGCTGGTTTTAAAGCTATTGTTCAGCCGGATTTTCAAATTATCCAAAGCTTGTGAATACTCCATCACAAAGGACTGCATCCACTGTTTCAAGCGCTCTTTCCCGGCTATCTCCAATCTCTTCTTGATAAAATCGATCCTATTGAGAATAAAATTTTCCATTCGTTGAGTCAGGTTCTGGATACGGCGAAGTATTTCCGTACGGTCTTTTACAACCAACTCTGCGGCGGCGGATGGAGTCGGCGCGCGGAGATCGGCTACATAATCCGCTATGGTGTAATCGATTTCATGGCCTACAGCGGATATGACGGGAATTTTGGAAGCATAAATGGCCCTTGCCACAACTTCCTCATTAAAACACCAGAGGTCCTCAATTGACCCGCCGCCCCTTCCAACTATTAAAACATCCAGAAAGTGTCCGGCATAGCGGTTGGCCACTTCGATAGCGCTCGCTATTTCCTGCGCGGCACATTCTCCCTGAACAGCGGCTGGAAAAACCAGCATATTTACATTCCCAAAGCGCCTCATTGTTACATTCAATATATCTTGAATCGCCGCGCCTGTGGGAGATGTTACTACGCCTACATAGGAAGGAAATTCAGGAATCTTTTTCTTATGTTCCCGGGCAAAAAGCCCTTCCTGTTCCAGCTTTTTCTTCAACTCATCAAATTTTAGTTTAAGAAGGCCTTCGCCTAAAAATTCAATTTCCTCAACAAATATGGTAAGAGAGCCTTCTTTTTTATAATAAGAAATTTTCCCGTAGATCAAGACTTCCAGACCATTCTTTAGGTCCGGCAAAGCGCTTTTTGCTCCCGAATACGCCATAACCATAGCGTTAATCTTGGATTCTGTGTCCTTAATAGAAAAGTAGGCATTGCCATTTTGTTGAATTTTCAAATTACTGACCTCTCCGCGAATCCAGAGAGGCGCAATATTCTGAGAAATAATAGAATAGATAAATTTCGCTACAGCGCTGACCGATAAGGCTAAAGACTCATGAGAGGGCATAAAAAAGCCCCCTTATTATTTAATGTTATATCTCTTCTTAAACCGGTCAACCATACCGCCCCTTTCCGACAATCTTTTCTGGCCAGTGTAGAAAGGATGGCATTTAGCGCAGATTTCCACAGTGATTTCCGGTACTACCGTACGGATCGAAAAATCATTGCCGCAGGTACATTTTACTTTTGTATCGTAAAGTTTTGGATGAATTCCTTCTCGCATAATTCCCTCTTCGTTAATAATAAATTGCCAAAAATTATAAACTAATTTTAAAATTTAGTCAAAATTTTAAAAATCTATCTTTGTGCCTATGTAAACTCTTCCGTCCGTAGAAGCAAAAACTCCCAGAGAACAAAGTGAATAAAAGCTCTTAGTCAAAGAAAACTCGAATAAAGCCGGAAGGTCGTTTGGAATAATCTGCCGGAGAGCAAAAGTAAATTCGTTAAAGGAAACCGCTTCTTCCAGACGAACAGAAATCTTCCACCCTTCTACCCAATTCAATTCAGCGAATCCCAAAAGGCTCCATTCACCAAAACGAAGCTCCCCCTTCGCGCTGGGCTGGAATGTCAAATAAAAATTCTTAAGATCATAGGTTAGCGGGTCGCTATTTACCCGCATCAAAAGCGCCTGAAAAGTGTAGCCCTCTCCTGTATAACGGACCCTTGCCGCCATCGGAATAGCATGGCGGAAATCCCCCTGTGAATAACCGATTTCAAGATTATCCGAGACGAAACCCACTCTAATACCGGCGGGAGTTAAAAAACGCTGCAGGTATTGCGGAGGCGAATCAAATTCCCCGGCATTGTCAAAGGAAAAGAAAGAGGGCAGGAGTAAAAAGGTATCATAATTCGGCTGATAGTTGCCCGCTCCCCTCAAAGAAAGAAAAAAGTGGTTGAAAAACTTATAGTAAATACCGTAGTCATAAAGATTGATATTATTAATCATGTAATAGTAATTTGTTTCCGGAATATGGGTGTCTTTATAGCCATTCAGGGTTACAAAAAACTGCAGGTCATGGTTCAAAAGGGCCAATTCCGGGGTAAAATTGTAGCGCAAGAAAAAATATCGAAGGTGAAAGGTATTGCTGTGCAGGCCATAGGTAAAAAGCCCGCTGGAATGAAGAGCGCTCACATTCGTTTCCTGATAATCATCCCGGATTTTGTCTAAGGAAAAAGCTGGAAGCGCGAGGCAAATAAGAAATAACACCGCAATCATTTTCTTCATAAACAGGAACTCCTTTGTAAAATATTTCAGAAACCGCCTCACCCCCCGGCCCCCTCTCCA